>PHDE01000193.1 GCA_002842505.1 Bacteroidetes bacterium HGW-Bacteroidetes-3
CGTTGTTGCTGATTTGCCCTTTCAAATTCCTCGGCGTGTTGCCAATCTTTTCCGTGCTCATCGTATTTTTTTCGATTCTCAGGATTGCTCAAAACCTCATTGGCTTCATTAATTTCTTTGAATTTTCGTTCCGCTTCCTTGTCGGATGGATTTAAATCTGGGTGATATTTTCTCGCCAATTTTCTATAGGCTTTTTTAATGTCACCTGCGGAAGCACTTTTATCTATGCCCAATATTTTATAATAATCTATAAAAGCCATATTTTTTGTTTGTGGAAATCTATATAAATTTACGAAAAATATGTTTAACTGTTTATGTGTTTATTTGTTAAACAGTTTTTTATTTATAAATTTAACATTCAACATTTAACAAATAACATTTAGCTAAAATTCAACTGCCTAATTGTCACCTAAAATATTTTGGCGTGATATTCGTTTAAGAAAATGTTATGGGTAAAACTAAAGTATCTTACAAGTGGGCGTTTAAGGAATTTATTTGGCCCCGAAAGAAAATCATTTTATTGGGAATTTTCTTAATAATGGTCAAAAGTTTGGCGGGGTTGGTGCTTCCTTATGCCAGCAAAAATTTGATTGATGATGTAATTCCGTCAAAAGATATGCATGCATTGATCGTTTTATTGATCATAGTTTGTGTTTCTATTTTAATAGCGGCATTAACATCTTTTGAACTTACGCGGTTGTTGAGTGTGGAAGCGCAACATTTAATTTCGATTTTACGTGCAAAAGTGCAAAAGAAATTGCTCACGCTGCCCATCAGTTTTTTCGACAATAACAAATCTGGCGCATTGGTCTCTCGCGTTATGAACGATGTGGAAGGCGTTCGAAATTTGGTGGGAACCGGTTTGGTTCAGCTGGTGGGCGGAACAATTACCGCCATTATTTCCTTGGTGATTTTAATAAAAATAAACGCATTAATGACCGTTTTTGTGTTGGTTCCCGTTGCCATTTTTGCCATTGTGGCCTTGAAAGCATTTGGTTATATCCGCCCAATTTTTAGGGATCGCGGAAAAATTAGCGCTGAAGTAACCGGAAGATTGACCGAAACTTTAAACGGCGTTAGAGTAATTAAAGGTTTTAATGCCGAAGATCAGGAAAATAAAACTTTTGAGGAAGGCGTGGAGCGTTTGTTTTTGAATGTAAAAAAGAGCCTGACTGCCACAGCGTTAATAACAAGTTCTTCCACATTTTTACTCGGATTGGCTTCCGCAGGAATTATGGGAATTGGCGGTTATTTTATTATGAATAACACGATGACCATTGGTGAATTTGTTTCATTTACCTTGTTTTTGGGATTTATGATTGCACCAATTGTGCAAATGAGCAATATTGGAAGCCAGTTAACGGAAGCGATGGCGGGACTTGACCGAACCCAGGAATTGATGAATATGACCGAAGAAGACAATCCGGAAATAAGAAAGGTTGTGTTAAATGAGATTGTTGGCGACATAATTTTTGAAGATGTTTCTTTCAGCTATGAAAAAAGCAAAGAAGTTTTGCACCATATTTCTTTTAAAGCGCCATCGGGAAGCGTAACGGCTTTGGTGGGTTCTTCGGGTTCCGGAAAAACAACGATTGCCGGATTGGCAGCGTCATTTTTAAACCCTTCTGAAGGAAAAGTTACGGTTGACGGGATAGACTTGTCCACCGTAAATTTGAGCAGTTTCAGAAGTCATTTGGGTGTGGTATTGCAAGACGATTTTTTATATGAAGGCACCATTCGCGAAAATATTTTATTTCCCAGGCCAAATGCTACCGAAGCACAATTGTTGGAAGCTGTGAAAGGCGCCTATGTAAATGAATTTACCGATCGGTTTGAAGATGGTTTAGACACTGTAATTGGAGAACGCGGCGTTAAATTATCTGGTGGTCAGCGCCAGCGAATCACCATTGCAAGGGCATTGTTGGCCAATCCTAAAATTATTATTTTAGATGAAGCCACTTCAAATTTGGATACCGAAAGTGAATCTTTTATCCAGAAAAGTTTGCATATTTTAATGAAAGACAGAACTACTTTTGTGATTGCGCACAGATTAAGCACCATTCAAAAAGCAGATCAGATTTTGGTGATTGAAAACGGAAATATTGTGGAGCAGGGACAACACGAAGAACTTATTGCCAAACAAGGCAGATATTACGATTTATATACCTACCAAAGCAGGATTTAAAAACTGTTTAAAAATAGTTTATAGAAACTCCTGTGCTTTTAAAAGTATGGGTGTTTTTTTAATTTTTACAGACTGAAAGTAATTTAAAAACTACCACCAACTATGAAGTTGAGGGTAGTTTATTCCTTTTCTTTTATGTAATTGCAATCTTCCAAAAATTACTTTTTCATAGCTTTTATCGTTAAGAGGACCTTTAGAAGTTTCTTAAAACTGTAACCATCAAATACAAACTTGACATCATTGTGAATAGAATGAATAGTCCAATAAGTACAATTTGGGTTGTTTTCTGCTGAATTTGTTTTAGTGTGATTTGAATAATTTTTTTCATAAAATTTCAATTGCATTAAAATTCAAAAGCGTTGTGCCAAATTTATAAACATCATTTCGTTAAAATACATTCTCGCATTATAATGAGATGATTATTTTTTTCATCTCACAAACCCTATTTTATGTATATTTGAATTATGATGTTAAAGAACAAGGTTTTAATTGCGGTTTTATTTTTATATACAAGTCTGACATTTTCCCAATCGGTTTATGTTGGAAAATATAATGAAATCTCCTATACTTCTTTGGACAGCGCAAACAATGCGATCTTCGTTTTTTTTAAGGATTACTACAAAAAAATTGATCTGGAAACTTTTGAAACAGACAGCATAAAAATTGTTGTTGATCCCCAATTTGAATTCGTGGGCTGCAAACCTTTGTTGCTGAATTCTAATTATTATTTTGTACATACCCAGGGCGGAATTGTTTACAAATTGCAGAATGATACCATTAAACGCATTGATAATTCCTTTAACCATAAAATGCAAATCAATTCTAACATTTTTGTTTACAATGATAAAATAGTAAGATATGGCGGTTATGGTTTTTGGAGCGCTCGAAATTTTTTCACCTATTTTGATGCTGATTTGTTGGAATGGGAAGCCATAAGTCCGGTTAATTCTAAAGAAGTGCCCAAAGGAACTTTTGATGGATTGTATATTTTGGACAATGATAACGCCTATTTTTTTAACGGTAAAAGTATTGACGATTTTAATAAAACAGAACTGTATTTTAACAATGAAGTTTGGAAATACAATTTTAAATTGAATGAATGGCATTATTTGGGCACAAGTGAATTAATTGATTTAACCAATCTGGCTTATCCTATACGCTATAAGAAATCTTTATTGGGGCTTTATACCAATGGGATGTCGATCATAGATTTGGGAAATAACAAACAGACCAAATTTAAACACGGTAAATATTCCCACAATGTCATAATATCTTTACAACATTATTTTTTGAATGACCGATTTTATTTTTTCTCTTCTAGGCCAAATAATAGCAAGGAAAGAAACAATGTCTATTTAAGAAGTGCCAGTGAAAATGAATTTATAGGCGAATTCATTTCTGAAGAATCGTTTTACAGCAATTATAATTTAGTAAAAGGTTCCTTTTATTTGGTTGCCGGCTTACTATTAACTGCGCTTTTGGTCAATTTTGGTTTTAAGCAATTCAAAAAAAAGAAGAAAATTGTTTTGTTGGACAATGGTCTTCGTTATCAAAATAAATTTATTGAGTTCGACAAAAAAGCGATGGAGATTTTGAAATTGTTGGTTTCTGTTGAAGTTGTTAGTTCCAATAAAATATTAAGCATTGTG
Organism: Bacteroidetes bacterium HGW-Bacteroidetes-3; assembly: GCA_002842505.1. Classification (GTDB taxonomy): domain Bacteria; phylum Bacteroidota; class Bacteroidia; order Flavobacteriales; family Flavobacteriaceae; genus Lutibacter. The sequence continues at coordinate 3,835 of PHDE01000193.1, forward strand.
GAAGAAAAGCAATACAGCCCTGCGCATAATGAACGAATAAAAGTCCAGAAACTCGATGAGATCAACCTCAAAATTAAAACGCTGCTTAATTTTAACGGAGATATTATTCAATCTAAAAAATCTGAAACAGACAAGAGAATCCGACAGTATTTCATCAATAAAAATTTGTTTTTCCTGTCGAAAAAAGATATTCCAAAATAAATTTGCCATCACAAATTTCATAATGCAAGTTCATTGCAATTTTTTTAGCAACTTTGCCGCAGTAGAATTCAATTAATTAATGACAAAAAACACGTTTCCTGCATCAAACAATAACGAGCAAGAACAATTGTTGCTGAAAGCCAAAATCAGCCTTTTGCAACAAGAACTCAATGACATTGAGCAAAAAACAAATGCTTTTGAAGTCATTTTGCGTTCTCATTTGACCAATGAACTTATCGAAGAACAAGAGTTGACCGTACTTTACAAAAAAGTGCAACTGGCAAAAAAGGAAAAACGCTTTGCCCAAAAAAGAAAAGGTAAAAATTTTAAGGAAATTGAAGGCTTAAAAGTGATTGCCAAAAACAACGTGAGTGCTATAAATGAAGGTGATCAAAAAGAAATAAAGCGTTTGTACAGGGAAGCGATGCTTTTTGTGCATCCCGATAAATTTTCTATGCACCACGAAAAAATAGACTTGGCAACCGAAGTGACCACCAAATTGATAGAAATTTACCAAAGTGGTAATTTAGCTGAGCTTCAAATTTTCCATAAGCACATTTTTAGCGGAAATGCGATGATGCATTTTCCTGAAATTTCAGAAAATAACGGGAATTTGAAAGAAGATTCTTATTTACAAAAGGAAGTTGAAAAATTGGAAAAACAGTTAGTGGCCGCTAAAGCTAAACTCACCTATAAAGTGCTCATTGAATATGAAAATCCGCTGACTTTTATTGATGAGCTAAAGGAATATTACAACGACCGAATTTTTAAATTGAAAAAACGGACGCGGAAAGCTAATTTGTATGATCTATAGTGAGTTAGCTAATTGTATTGATACTTTTGGATATGGGTTTTTTGTAAAAAAAAGGTCTTCAATCTGATTAAGCAACATTTTTGTCTTTATAGTGCTTTATTTCTTTCAACTCACTTTCTTTAACTTCAATTTGTTCCTCAATATCGAAATCATCTTGCAATCCGAGCCAAAATTTAGCTGAGTTACCAAAATACTTACTCAACCTTAATGCCGTATCAGCAGTTATTCTGCGATTTCCCTTTATGATTTCTGAAATACGGGTTTGCGGAATTTTCAAATCCTTAGAAAGGCGATAAGCAGTTATCTCTAAAGGCTCAAGAAATTCATAAAACAAGATTTCTCCTGGATGTACATTTGCTAATTTTTCCATTTTTATTGCTTTTTAATGATAATCAATTATTTCCGTTTCGTGGGCATTTCCATTCTCCCAAACAAAAATAATCCGCCATTGTTTATTAATTCGTATACTGTAAAATTTACTCAGATTTCCGGCAAGTTTTTCAAGTCGATTTGATGGCGGAATTCTCAAATCGAGAATGTCTTGGGAATTATTGAGCATTCTCAATTTTCGCCGCCCTACATTTTGAATTTCCAAAGGAATTTTTTTAGCCCTATTTCCATTCCAAATCATTTCTGTCTCTTTCGATCCAAAGGATACAATCATGTCTTTTACGTTACTAACGTCAAAAGTAACTAATTTATGTTGATTCTAAAAATTTTTCTATATCAAAATCAATGAGTTAGAAAAAGGTTTTATTTGAAATTACGGTTTAATTCTAATAGGAACAGCAATTTATTTATAGTTGTTTAGGGCGTTTCCCGCCAGTTGTCGGGTCGGGCTTTTCGTTACAATCTTTTTTTATTCGCCAAAAGGGCGAATAAAAAAAGGATTTTCACTACAATCCCTAACGCAAATGCTGTTGTAAATA
>PHDE01000194.1 GCA_002842505.1 Bacteroidetes bacterium HGW-Bacteroidetes-3
TTTTTTGAAAACCTGGTATTCTAAAATAAGGTAATTGTAATTTATTTAATAACGAGGTTTTCTTTTTTGAAAAATCGTCACTAAACAGATAAGATTTTATATTTAATAGAGGAATTGAATCATGAACCATTGGTAGAGCAATTGTTGTCATAGGAACTCTGGCTCCATAATGAAATTTACTAACAAATAGAAAATCTCCAACTAGCAACGTCTTTTCTAACGAAGAAGAAGGTATAGTATAAGGTTGCATAACATAGGTGTGCACTAATGTAGCAGCAACAATTGCAAACAAAATAGAACTTATCCATTCACCAACTTCAGTTTTTGGTTTTAGACTTCTGTCTTTTATGTATGTAAGTTTATCAGAATTATAGTTTACATAAGTAATATAAAATCCAAATGTCAATATAGCTAACCAAGTATCAATTGTCGTGTTTTTACCAAAACTTCTAATAGTTTCTACCCAAATAACTGGAAACATAATTAGATTTATTATTGGAATAAAAAACAATATAACCCACCATTTTGGTCTATTAATGATTTTCATCAATACAATAGCATTATAAATAGGGATAAGAGCTTCCCAAGCCTTTTTACCTGACTTTAAATACAACTTCCAAGTTGATAAAAAGTAAATAATTTGAATAAGTACAAAAAAAGTTAACCATTGAGTCATTTTAATTCTTTTTAAAATTCATTAATTTTTATGCGAAAATCGGTTTAGTTATTTACATTAACTAATAGAATCATGATTCTGGCAAACAAAAAAATAATTTTATATTAGATTTTTTTAATGCAAAAAGAATTTACGATACTCAATCGCTGTAGTATTTGAAATTTTTTTAAATGCAGCATTAAAAGAAGAAATGTTATTAAAACCACTTTCATAAGCAACCGTTGAAATTTTATAGTGTTTATATTCTGGAAGTATTAAAAGCCTCTTTGCTTCTTCAATGCGGTACATAGCAACATATTGTGAGTAGTTTATATTTTCAATTTGATTAATTATTTGCGAAAGTTGTTTGGAAGAAATTCCAATTACTATACTTAATTTTGTCAAAGTTAATTCAGGATTTAAAAATAACTTTTCATTTTCCATCAACTTATTAAGTTGCATCATATATTTAGTTGCTTTATCATTGCTTAAATTTGAATTAGAATATTTTTCATTTTCAACTTTAAACAACCATGTGTTTTTAAGTGCCCAAATAGATAAAAAAAGTACAACAAATGAAAATAAAAATGCACTACTGGGATAAAAAGGTACAACATTAAAGAAAATTAAAATAGAATTAGCAAACATTAAAATTGTAACCAAAGTTAAAGAAATTAGCCATCTTTTAATTTTGACTTCTTTATTTAGAGGTCTATATTTCAATATCCAAAACAATGTAAAAAAACTGTAAGCTAAGCCATGAAAAAACAATCCAAAATAGAAAAACCTTGAACTGGGTTCTCCATTATTAGGAATTATCCAACTAAAACAGATTACACCTAAAAAAGGTGTGTAATGTAGGTAGTATTTTGATTTTTTGATTGAGTAATTGGTTTGATATAATAATTTGCTATAAAACAATAATGAAGGTCCAATAACTAATATAACACCTAAAAATATGGTAAGAATTACAGTGTTAATTGAATAATAATTATGTAATAAAGATTTACCTATTCTTAGACTATATCCTAAAAGATATATTGCCAAAAATAGATTTGTTTTTGAATTTTTATTTTTTTTTAGAATGAGGAAAAAACCAAATAAAAAACCAAGGATAACACCTATGCTACTAATTATTAATTCTAAACGATTAAAAAACTCTGGAGTAGGATTCATAAAAACAAAGGAACTAAATTCTTTTCAAAAGATAAAGAATTATTTTTCCCACTCCACACACATTACACTTCCCTCCTTTCGTGGGTCAGCATAATTCTCCAATTATGTGTGAATTATGCAAATATGATTAAAAATTATGTAACGCGAATTTCAGCTATTCAACGCAACTTTGCACCACTAATAGTACGCTATAAAAATAAATACAACTATCATGGAAAAAGGAAATATTGAAATCAAAGAAGAAATTTTAAGAAAATTAGAAGACATTAAAAATTCCACAGAAAGTTTGGTCGTGAAAATTGGTCATCTTCAAGTGGATTTATTTAACTATCCTGATAAAGAGCTTGAAAAATTTCTTGATACCTTAAACAAAGCATTTTCAGATAAACACGTGCTGATTTCTGAAATTTGTACCAAACACGAAGAAGAAGTTAATAGCTTAAAGTTGTAATACAACTTAAGTTAATAGGATTTAACGGGCTTATAAAAGCAGTTAATAAACATAAAAATAGCGCCTTTCGGCGCTATTTTTTTAATTTAGTTTTCTTAAAAGTATTCTATTACAATTTAATCGGCTCATAATCCAAATAGCCTTTTTTGCCCGGAGTGTAAAATGTGTCGGCATCCCAATCGGTTAATGGAATATTATTTTCAAACCGTTCCACCAAATCCGGATTGGAAATAAAGGGTTTTCCGAAGGCAACCAAATCGGCATCGCCACGTTCAATTACAGCATTTCCGGTTTCTTGCGTAAATGCGCCATTAATCATTAAAGTGCCGTGATACAAAGGCCGGTAATGTTTTGCGATTTCTTTTACGGCAAAAGGAATTTTAGAAACATCGGTAAACGGTTCCGATAAATGAACATACGCCAAATTATAATTGTTTAGTTTTTTGATGATATAATCGAAGGCAGGAATGGTTTCTTCGTCCATAGTCATTCCAAACAATCCGTGCAATGAAGGATTGAAACGCACCCCAATTTTTTGTTCAGGAATTTCCTTCTTGACGGCTTCCAGCACTTCAAAAAAGAAACGTGCCCTGTTTTCAATGTTTCCGCCATAATTATCGGTTCTTTGGTTTGAAGATTTATTAAAAAACTGGTGAAATAAATATCCATTAGAAGAATGAATTTCTACGCCGTCAAAACCGGCTTCAACAGCATTTGCCGCCGCTTGCCTAAAATCGTTGATGGTTGTTTTTATGTCCTCTAAAGTCATTTCTTTTGGCGTTACCGTATCTTTAAATCCTTGTGGCGTAAAAGATTTGCTATTAGGATTGATAGCAGATGGCGCCAAAGGCAATTCCCCTTGATGAAAATCGGGATGTGACATTCTTCCCACGTGCCACAATTGAATAAAGATTTTCCCTCCTTTTTGATGAACGGCTTCCGTTACTTTTTTCCAGCCTTCAACCTGCGCTTTTGTATAAATTCCCGGCGTATTTACGTAACCAACAGCACGCTCAGAAACCTGTGCGCCTTCTGTGATAATCAATCCTGCTGATGCCCGTTGGGCATAATAAGGAACCTGCAATTCTTCAGTAGGAATATTTGCGGAATTATTTGCCCTGCTTCGGGTCATTGGTGCCATTACCACACGGTTTTTTAAGGTCAACCCGTTTTTATTGTATGGTTGCAATAATGCTTGTTTGTTGTTCATAACTTATTTTAATTTTTGATTTATATCGATTTAAATAATAGCTTCCAAAATAAAAATGAATGCCCAAATTTAATATTTTCATTCACCACAAACAACCATATATTGCTTTTATTAATGATTCAAAAACTCTTAAAAGATTTTAAAATAGACGTTAGCGAATGCAAATAAAATTATCACTGTCATTTATTGTCTGAAAAAAAAAGACTATATTAGAGTTGCCAAAATTTAAGATAAGCACCCTGAAATGTTAATACTGAACATTTTAAAAATTTAATATTTAATTTTTTTTATAGAATAAACACACGGAATAATTTACAGAACCATCGAAAATTCAATCAATCATGGCACAAATTATTAAAACATTGGTTCCTCTCCCTATAAAAAGAAATTTTTCTGTGCTAGAAATTCTTCAATTTACAGTGCTTATTTCACTAATACTCTATTTTGGCCGCACCCTTTTTATTCCTCTCAGTTTTTCACTGCTTATCAGTTTTATTCTTTATCCTGTTTGCAAGTGGCTGGAAAACAAAGGAATCAATAAAATGGGCAGTATTTTGCTGGCCATTTCTACCATATTTATGCTGTTGGGAGCAGTGGTTTACTTGCTGTTTACACAAATTGCCGGATTTCTGCAGGAATGGCATTTATTTAAGACTAAATTTTCAGAATCCTTCATGCAATTGCTGGTTTTTTTAGAAGAACAATATAATATTAATACCGATAGTTTTTCAAATTTTCCTGAAAATTTGGTTAGCGGTTCTGGCTCAAAAATTTTCGATTTTCTTGTAAATACGGCCTATTCCATTTCTATGTCGGCATTTTTCCTGATTATCATCCCAGTTTTTTCTACACTCATACTTTATTACAGGGAAATGCTGACGAATGTTTTGTACAAAATTTTTCCTGCGGATAAAAAAGAATCCATACACGAAATCCTTCTTGAAACCATTCAATCTTATTACAATTTTGTGAAGGGAATGTTACTGGTTTATTTAATTGTAGGTATTTTAAATAGCATTGGATTGGCAATTCTGGGTATCCCCCATCCTTTTATGTTTGGATTTATTGCTTCTATTTTAACATTTATTCCTTATGCAGGAATCATCATTTCCTCGCTTTTGCCTATTGCGGTTTCTTGGGTAACTTACGACTCTATTTGGTATCCGGTTGGTGTAATCTTGGTTTTTGCGTTCGTTCAATTGCTGGAAGCCAACATTATATTTCCTTTGGCGGTGGGCAATCGGTTAAAAATAAATCCATTAATTATTATTATTGCAATAATTGTTGGCGGAATTTTATGGGGAGCGGCAGGAATGATTTTATTCATTCCGTTTATCAGCATCGTAAAATTAATTGCCGATCGCACAGAAAGTTTAAAAACATTGTCTTTATTATTGGGTGAGGACAACCGGCCTAAAATAAAGCGCCACTGGTTTTTTTGGAAAAAAGCATAAATGTTTAATCGTTTATTTGTTGAATTGTTTAACTGTTTACCAGCCTGCGACCGTCAGGTTTGTTGAAAAGTTGAAAGTTAAAAAGCTTGCCTGCCGGAGGTAGGTTGAAAATTTCTTTATTTGGTTAATTTCCTTTTAATTTTTAATTATCAATTGTTAATTCCCCCTTCGGTGGTTAGGGGCTTTACCAATTTATTGGCCGGTAATCTTTTAAGAATTTTCCGCACCAATGTTTCCCCGTGTTGATACCGTCGAACAAAGGATCCATAACGCGAGCGGCGCCATCAACAATGTCGAGCGGCGGTTGAAAATCATGCAGTTCCTGTTTCATTTTTGCCATTT
>PHDE01000195.1 GCA_002842505.1 Bacteroidetes bacterium HGW-Bacteroidetes-3
CAAAAAATTGGCTGATGTCTAAATTTGTTGTGTTTTGGGAAAATGAAAATCCACCCGCATCAAATAGGGTAGGAGAAGCATTTCCCAAAGAAGTATTTCCTGAATTTCCTACATTGTATAAAAATTCATTTTTTCCCCAAGTATTGCTGAAACCAACCTCCCAGTCCGATACTTTCCCTTTTATCCCAACAGCAAATGATTTATCTTTGATATTAGAAATAATTTCAGGCAAAAAACCATTAAAATAAATAGGGGTAAAGGTTCTGCTTTGGTTTGGCAATCTGTAAAAACCAGCAGAATTTCCCACTCTTGAACTAATTCCCGCAAATGAATACAATTCTGTGCCATTATCATCTAACGGAAGCGATAAGTTTGCAAAGAAACGGCCGCCTCTTACGGCAGATTGACCAATTCTCATATTAAAATCACTTCTTTCTAAGCCGCGAGCCGCTAATTCTGCAGGGGTATTGTCAACTTTTAAAATATCCCGTAGTTCGGCCTTGGTAGCATTTGGATCTAAATTAAATCCGGCTGCATTTCCATATTGAATGACATCGGCGAGATCATTATCCAATAATTTTGACAAATCATAACCTGCATTTTTTGCAAATCTTTCAACAGTATTGTATTTGTTAAAAATAGTTCCTTCCCATTCTTTCATTCTGTTAAAATCTTTTCGAACATCAAAATCGCCCGTAAAGTTGATGAAACCTCCTTTTTCGCCAATTCCTAATCCATAGTTAGCGCTAATATTGGTTGTTTCACCGTCAACGCCACCCGTTTGTTCATTTGCGTTTTTTGTAAAGTTGGCACCCGTTGTAATATTTAAGTTTAATTCGTTGGTGCTTCTTTTTAAGATGATATTAATAACGCCGGCAATGGCATCAGAACCATATTGTGCGGCTGCGCCATCGCGCAAAACTTCAATGCGTTCAATAGAAGCGGCAGGAATTGCGTTTAAATCGGTACCGACACTTCCGCGTCCAGCGGTGCCGTTTACATTTACCAAGGATGAATTGTGACGTCTTTTTCCATTAATCAGTACCAAAACCTGATCTGGTCCCAAACCTCTTAAAGTTGCGGGATCAATATGGTCGGTTCCATCAGCCAAAGTTTGTGTGTTGGACGAAAATGATGGCGCCACATAGTTTAAGATTTGATTTAAATTCACTTGCAGCCCTGCCGAAAGTAATTCAGAAACATCAATTACATCAACGGGAACAGCGGTATCAACAGCCGTTCTGTTCGGGTTTCTGGATCCTATCACTAAAACTTCATTCAATACAACTCCGGAAATCAATACAACATCATACGATTTTGCGCTGTCAATCTTTAATTTTTTTTCATTAAATCCAACAAAAGAAAATATCAGGGTTTCGTTTTTTTCTGCTTTAATGGTGTAGTTCCCATTAAAATCTGTCGTGGTTCCTTTTGAAGTTCCCTCAATGGTAACAGTTACACCCGGAAGTGGTTGGTTGTCTGTATCGGAAACTTTTCCGGTAACTTGGATTGATTGCGCGTAAAAGGCAACCGTAAATAGCGAGAATATCGCTAAAATAAAGTGTTTTTTTTGATTCATTTTTTTAAATTTTAATTAATTATTTTGATTTTTTGATTCGGCAAATATATAAAATATATTATTCCTACCAAATAAGTATGAAATAAAAATAAAAAAATATCAAATTTGTTAAAAAAACAAAAAACAAAAAACAAAAAACAAAAAACAAAAAACAAAAAGCAATAAGTTAAATAAGGAAATATAAATAGGCATTTACTTAAAATAAACAAAAATATATTTTGAAAATACTTATAATTGAACTGGTTTTTAGGATTTTTCCTCATTAAATAATACAATGAAGCATTACAAAATCAATAAAAACAAAAAAGGCTTCCCGAATTTGGGAAGCCTTTTAATTTGGGTAATTAAATTTTTTATTTCAGAACAAGATTCAATCTGGCAAAAAGGAAACGTCCTCCAATACCAAATTGTTGCGCTCTTCTTGACCAGTCAAATCTTCCTGAACTTCTGTTGTTAAAAGCAGCATCAGCTCTGTCTGGGTAAATATCAAACAAGTTATTTGCACCAACAGTAACAGTTGTGCTTCCGGTTACTTTATAGCCAAAAGATAAATCTGTCACCAATTTAGAGCCAAAAACTTGTTGGTTGGCAACAGTTGTGGTTGCTTCAGTGACTTCACCAAACCAAACGTTTCTCAAGAATACGTTGAATTTGTCAGTAGTTAAACTATTTGACAAGTTAATTTTGGTTCTTGGCACTGCTTCTTCTAAATAAACCCTGCTGTCTTCAGGGAAATAAGTTCCCACTAAGCCTGCATTAATCAATACATCAGAAGCTTTAATGCCCCCAACTTTTTTAGTTTCGGAAAAAGTACCTGATAAATCAGATTTTAATTTCACATTGGTGCCTATCATGGCGTCATGGGTAATTACCACATCTAAACCTTTTGATTCAGTATCAATGGCATTTGCGAAAAAAGAAGCTGCAGAAGCATTTGCCTGAGCCAATAAATTGTCTAATTCCGTTCCTGTTCCAGGTCCTTTAAATTGACCGGTGTAAACTACTCTGTCATCAATACCCACAAAGTAACCATCAACAGTAAAAGTTAAATGCGCTGCTGGCATTTTTGAAGTAAACCCTAAACTTATGCTTCTGGAAGTTTCCTCTTTTAATTGAGGAATACCCAATAACTGCGCTGCTCTGCTGTCATTTGCAAAAGTTCCCACTTCTTGCGGATTTCCAAGGTTATCAAAAATAGTGGAGGTAGAATTAAAATTCAATTGATGTAAAGAAGGAGCTCTAAAACCAGTGTTAAAAGCCGCTCTAATATTGGTGTTTTCACTTGCTTTTATTCTGGTGGCAACTTTTACATTTAAGGTAGAACCAAAATCAGAATAATCTTCATAACGCGCTGCGCCACTTAATAATAAATTATCGGTAACATCTGCTTCAACATCAAAATAACCGGCTACGCTGCTTCTTCCTCTAGAAAGTTCATTTGCTGGGCTAAATCCGGGAAAAACTTGGGAACCTCCTGGTCTTGAAGCTCCAAAGAAATCTTTAGAAGGAACCTGTGAAGCTAATGTGATTACTTGTCCATCAGCAGTATATTGCGCATAAGATGCAAGTTCCCCAGCCACAATTTCATAAGTTTCCAAACGATATTCAGCACCAAAAGCGATATTTAAACCAGCCATTGTGTCTTCAAAAAACTGGCTGATATCTAAATTTGTGGTGTTTTGCGCAAATGAAAATCCGCCTGCATCAAATAACGTTGGAGAAGCTTTTTGCATAGAGGCGTTAAAAGTATTTCCTATGGTGTACATAAACTCATTTTTTCCCCAGGTATTGCTGAAATCAACTTCCCAGTCAGAAATTTTGCCTTTGATACCAATGGCGAAAGATTTGTCTGTAATAGTTGAATTTATTTCAGGCAAAAAACCATTCATATAGGCAGGCGTATAAGTTCGGCTTTCATTAGGCTGTCTGTAAAACCCTGCTGAATTTCCCGTTCTTGAACTAATTCCCGCAAATGAATACAATTCAGTGCCATTGTCATTTAAAGGAAGCGAAAAGTTTGCAAAGAAACGGCCTCCACGCAATGCAGATTGTCCAACTCTCATATTAAAATCACTCCTTTCCAAACCACGTGCTGCCAATTCTGCATTGGTATTGTCAATTGGTGCTACTCCATTTACTATACCATTTTTAAAAGTTAGTTCTGTCAAGGCACCTGCTACTGAATTAATTCCGTTAGAAACTCCTATTAAATCAACCTTAGTCGCATTAGGGTCCAAGTTAAAACCCGCTGCATTACCATATTGAATCACATCAGAAACATCATTATCCAATAACTTAGACAAATCATAACCTGCATTATTTGCAAATCTTTCAATAGTATTGTATAAATTAAAAACGTTTCCTTCCCATTCTTTCATTCTGCTGTAATCCTGTCTAACATCAAAATCACCCGTAAAATTTATAAATCCGCCTTTATCGCCTAATTGAAGTCCGTAATTTGCGCTAACATTGGTTGTTTCACCATCAACCCCGCCAGTTTGGTCGTTTGCATTTTTAGTAAAGTTTGCACCAGTAGTAACGTTAAGGTTTAATTCATTGGTGCTTCTTTTTAAAACAATGTTAATAACACCAGCAATGGCATCAGAACCATATTGCGCCGCTGCACCGTCCCTTAAAACTTCTATGCGTTCTATGGATGCTGCAGGTATAGCGTTTAAATCGGTACCAACGCTACCACGGCCAAAAGTGCCGTTCACATTTACCAATGAAGAGTTGTGTCTTCTTTTTCCATTGATCAACACCAAAACCTGGTCTGGTCCCAAACCTCTTAAAGAAGCAGGGTCTATATGGTCTGTACCATCAGAAATAGTTTGGGTGTTCGAGGTAAACGAAGGTGCCACATAATTCAATATTTGGTTTAAGTTAACTTGCGGACCGGCTGTAATTAGTTCAGCCACATTAATAATGTCAACTGGAACTGAAGTATCAACAGCGGTTCTGTTTGGATTTCTTGATCCAACCACCACAACTTCTTTTAATGAAACTCCTGAAACCATGGTGACATTAAATATTTTTGTGCCATCCATTTGTAATTTCCTTTCATTGTACCCTACATAAGAAAAAATAAGGTTTTCACTGCTTTGAACCATAATGGCGTAATTACCGTCAAAATCGGTAGATGTACCCCTTGATGTTCCTTCAATGGTTACAGAAACGCCAGGCAAAGGCTGGTTGTCTGCATCCGTCACTTTTCCCGTAACTTGATACGATTGCGCAAAGATTGCGATCGTAAAAAACGAGAAAATTGCAAAAAATAATTGTTTTTTTGAATTCATGTTGTTGTTTTTTTGTTAATTAATTTGGGCAATATATAACAAAAATTTAACTTTATATTAACTAATTTGTAACTAAAGTTATAAATTAGTGAAATCATAACGAATTTCGCAATATAATTAGAATTCAATAATATTTGACCAAACTTGATTGTGTTATTTAAAACTTGATTATTGAAGGGCTTTCATAAATAATTTTTAATTGAGACAATTCTGCCGCGCTTTGTTTTTATACAATTATGTATATTTGACCTAATTAAAAATTTTAAAAATCAAATTAAAATATATAATGAAACGAGCATAACAAATTTTGATACACAAGGGAATGATTAATAGCGAACAGTCCCGAATTTTCGGGATTACCGCTAAAAAATAAAATTTAAACAG
>PHDE01000011.1 GCA_002842505.1 Bacteroidetes bacterium HGW-Bacteroidetes-3
GACTTTGACGCCCATATTTTTGTCATTCCGAGGTACGAGGAATCTCATTATGCTATGCTATTTGATGTGATTCCTCCTTTGTCGGAATGACAAATATTTTCTTAACTTAATGACATTGCCCTTCGGGGGTTAGGGGGCTTTTTTTCGGGGTTTTCTTGGGATTTATTTTGAAACCTTTAAAACATCAGCAATAATTTTCTCAAGTTGGTGCTTTGGCATAGCGCCTTGTGCCATTTGTGGCGCCTCATTTTTTGGGACAAACAACATGGAAGGAATGCTTCTGATGCCAAATGCAGCAGCCAATTCCTGCTCGGCCTCTGTATCTACTTTGTAAATGTTTAATTTTCCTTTATAATCATTGCTTAATTCTTCTAAAATTGGGGCAACCATTTTACAAGGTCCGCACCAATCTGCATAAAAATCTATGATACAAGGAACTTCACCTTCAAACTTCCATTCTTTGTTTTTTTCGAAATTAAAAACCTTTTCCAAAAAAGTATTTTTTGTCAATAATTCTGTCATTTTTTTAAATTTAATATGAATAGTTCGGCAATTTTTATGCCACTTTATTAGACTGCAAAGGACTTCATTTCTTACAAAATTAGCGTAACATAAGTTACAGGTGTAATTAATTTTGTACTTTAACGACTTATTTAACTTAATAACTAAAACTTATTTATTATGAATTCAAAATTAACAATGGTCCTGCGTATTATTCTGGGACTGCTTTTGGTTGTGTTTGGCTTAAACAAATTTCTGGGTTTTATGCCCGCGATGGAATTGCCTGCTCCGGCAGGAAATTTAATGGGTGCCATGATGGAATCTGGCTACCTGTTTAAATTGATTGGAGCTACCGAAATTGTGGTGGGTTTGTTGTTGCTTGTTAAAAAATGGGTGCCTTTCGCTTTGGTGGTTTTGGCTCCAATTTCTGTAAATATTGTCTTTTTCCATTTGTTTCTGGCGCCCGCAGGAATTGCTCCAGCAGCGGTTGTGGCATTGCTAAACATCGTTTTAATTTATGCCAATTGGGATAGATATAAATCGTTATTCTAAAACTAAATACCTAAAATATTTAAAAGGCATAACCAAATTGGTTGTGCCTTTTTTAATTATATTTGTTGAAAACTTTACCTCAATGAAAAATCTTTTTTTAATAACCCTTCTTGTAATATTAACCATTTCCTGCAAAAATTCCGAATCTCAAAAAAATATTACCACCTTGAAATATCCTGCAACAAAAAAAGTTGATACTGTAACCAATTATTTCGGCACAAACGTTATAGATCCCTATCGCTGGCTGGAAGATGACAGGTCGGCCGAAACTGCCGCTTGGGTGATCGCCCAAAACAAAGTGACTTTTGATTATTTGTCTAAAATTCCTTACCGAGAAGCCTTGAAAAATCGCTTGGAAAAATTATGGAATTACGAAAAAATTGGCGCGCCGTTTAAAGAAGGTGACTATCATTATTTTTATAAAAATAACGGATTGCAAAATCAATACGTGTTGTATCGTCAAAAAAATAACGAAACGCCCGAGGTTTTTTTAGATCCAAATACTTTTTCTGAAGACGGAACCACTTCTTTAGGAGAGCTCTCTTTTTCAAAAGATGGAAATATGGTTGCCTATTCCATTTCTGAAGGCGGATCGGACTGGCGAAAAATTATGGTGATGGATGCCATTTCCAAAGAAATAAAAGAAGACACTATTATTGATGTAAAATTTAGCGGCATTTCGTGGAAAGAAAATGAAGGGTTTTATTATTCAAGTTATGAAAAACCTAAAGGAAGCGAACTCTCTGCAAAAACCGACCAACATCGGTTGTTTTATCATAAATTGGGAACCTCACAAAAAAATGATCCTGTTGTTTTTGGCGACAAACAAAAACGAAGATATATCTCTGGAAATGTAACCGAAGACGGAAAATATTTGCTGATCCGCGCTTCTGTTTCAACCTCAGGAAATGAATTGTATCTTAAAGATTTATCGGCAAAAAACAGTCAAATTGTTACTGTTTTGGATAATTTTGATTCGGAAACCACCCTGTTGGACAATCAAAATGAAACCTTGTTTTTTGTCACCAATTTAAATGCGCCAAACAAGCGTGTTGTAAAAGTGAACGCAAACAAGGTAAAACCACAAAATTGGGTGGACGTTATTCCTGAAACCAAAAATGTTTTGTCGCCTTCAACCGCGGGCGGATTTATATTCGCAAATTATATGGTTGATGCCGTTTCACAAATAAAACAATATGATTACAATGGAAAATTAATTCGCAATATTGTATTGCCAGGTGTTGGAACTGCCGGCGGATTTAGGGACAAAAAAGAGGCAATAGTTATTTATTATTCCTTTTCAAATTATATCAATCCAGGTTCCATTTATTCATTTGTGCCTTCAACAGGAATTTCAACCATTTACAACAAACCAGCCATCGATTTTAATCCGGAGAATTTCGAAACAAAACAAGTTTTTTACACTTCAAAAGACGGTACTAAAATTCCGATGATTATTTCCTATAAAAAAGGAACGGTATTGGACGGCAAAAATCCGACGATGCTTTACGGTTATGGCGGTTTTAACATCAGCTTAACGCCAAGTTTTAGCATTCCAAATGCGGTTTGGATGGAACAAGGCGGCATTTACGCGGTTCCAAATTTACGCGGCGGAGGAGAATATGGAGAAGATTGGCACAATGCAGGCACAAAGATGAAAAAACAAAATGTCTTTGATGATTTTATTGCGGCTGCCGAATATTTAATTGAAAATAAGTACACTTCCTCAAATTATTTGGCAATTAACGGTCGGTCAAATGGTGGTTTATTGGTGGGCGCCGTGATGACACAACGCCCCGATTTGATGAAAGTCGCTTTGCCGGGCGTTGGCGTTTTAGATATGTTGCGTTATCACACATTTACAGCGGGCGCAGGTTGGGCTTATGATTACGGCACTGCGGAAGATTCAAAAGAAATGTTCGACTATTTAAAAAGCTATTCACCGGTTCACAATGTAAAAGCCGGTGTTGAATATCCGGCAACATTAATTACAACAGGCGATCACGACGACAGGGTGGTGCCGGCACATTCGTTTAAATTTGCCGCCGAATTGCAGGAAAAACAAACAGGAAACAATCCAACATTAATCCGCATTGAAACCAATGCCGGCCACGGCGCAGGAACACCAGTTTCCAAAACGATTGAACAATATGCCGATATTTTTGGTTTTACCTTCTACAATTTGGGTTTTGCAGCATTGCCTAATAAAGATAATATTAAAGAGGAACAGAAATAATTGACAATTATATTCCCAAAATTAGCCACTTTATTAAATAGTTGACATGAAAAGACAATAATTTGCTTATTACCTTTACATTTGCCTGTTTTTAGCAAAAAGGCTAAAATATTATAGGATAAGCTATGTTTCAACTTGAGAAATTAGAAAATAAATTCACGATCACCTTTTTATCATTTGCATTACTTGTATTTATTGGCTATTTGGACTATGCAACAGGTTCAGAAGCCTCTTTTTTATTGGCTTATTTAATTCCAATTTTATTAATATCGTTTTATAAAAAATCCGACAAAAGGTTACTTGTAATAAATGCGCTATTTGCGGCAATTATTTGGTTTATTGTCGATTTTTATACCAGCGAATATTCAAATCTGTTCAATCCAGTATGGAATGCTTTTGTTCGGTTTTCCATATTTTTAATTATTGGGATTTTGGTTTTAAAGCTCAAGGAAAAATACCAAAATGTTGTTAAGTTAAATCAGGAATTACAAAAATTAAATGAGGAAAAAAATAAATTTATCGGTGTTGCTGCCCACGATTTAAGAAATCCTATTGGAGCCATTTATTCTTTTTCCGATTTGCTTTTAACGGCTAACAACAGTAAAATGGACACTAAGGCCATTGAAATGTTGTCTTATATTAAAGAACTGAGCCATAATTCCCTCGATTTGCTCAAAAATTTATTGGATGTTTCAAAAATAGAATCAGGAATTATTGAACTTTCTCCAAAATATCAGGATTATATTGCGTTTACAACAAAAATCATGTACTTCAATTTGTTAATTGCAAGAAAAAAGGAAATTTCCATCAAACTTGAAACAACTGAAACCGAGTTAAGTTTTAATTTTGACGAGCATTATTTAAGTGAAGTCATTAATAATTTATTAACCAACGCTATTAAATTTTCTTATCCAAAAAGCAACATTTTAATCCGCATTTCCGTCACGGCCAAAAACACGGTAAAAACTGAAATTATTGATGAAGGCCAAGGGATTCCAATTGAAGAACAGGCCAATTTATTTAACTATTTTCAAAAAACAAGCACTCAGCCAACCGATGGTGAACAAAGCTCTGGCTTGGGCTTGGCCATTGTAAAAAAGATTATAAATGAGCACAAAGGAAGTTTAGGCTTAATTAGTGAAATAGGAAAAGGCGCTAATTTTTTCTTTGAATTGCCAAGAAAATAACCCATATTTATTCTAAGATCGACCTCCAAATTAGGTTGTGTTTATTTTATTTCTTGCTTAAAAATTAAAACTCGCCAAAATGAGCATCTTATTTTGGGCGTTTCCCTGCGGGTCGGGTTTTATTCGTGATCTTTATTTTGTTAATAAGGAACTCATGAATACAAGTATTTCACTACTCGCTTTTTTTAGTTGCGAAAGGCAACTAAAAAATAGTTCAAACATGCCGTTTAATCCCTAAGCAAGTTGAATTAATAATGAAAAATGAATAATTAAAAATATTTAGAAAATGCCCCAAGGGGATTAATCGCCTTGTTAATGGATACTACTGGCTATTCTTGACTTTCAAACTTTTGACTTTCGACTTTCAGACTTCCATCTTCGGACTTCCGACTTCCAACTTTTCAACCTATCTTTGCCTAAAGTTATTTAAAATGGGAATTATAAAGTTAAAAAACATTCGGGTTTACGCCTATCACGGCTGTTTGTTGGAAGAAGGAAAAATTGGTTCCGATTATCGTGTAGATGTTTCTGTAAATGCCGATTTAAGTACATCGGCACAAAGCGACAATCTTTTGGATACGGTAGATTATGTCCATTTAAATAAAATAGTAAAACAGGAAATGGCCATCCGTTCCAAGTTATTGGAAACCGTTGTAAAACGTATTTTGGACAGAATTTTAATGGAAATTCCTTTGGTTGAAAAGGCTGATGTGGCGGTTTCAAAAATGAATCCGCCAATCGGAGGCAATGTGGCAATGGTGACCGTTGAAATGTCAAAAAGTAGGTCGTAGGGACAGGTCGCGACCTGTCCGTAAGCGACCTGTCCCTACTTATGAATTGAAAATCTGAAATCAATTTGTGTTAGCGATAAAAGCGGCATCCTTTTTTGAAATGAAATGAAAAAAAAGATATAGCGAATAGCGCGACCCGCCAGCCGGCGGGAAACGCCCACAAAAAAGCAGGCAGACTCAAAATATAATCAAAAAATTTAAAAGGCTAAATTTCAAGTTGAAATGTCTGAAAGTCGAAAGTTTGAAAGTTATCAAATACACAAATAAACGATTAAACGCATCAACAAATCAACGATTAAACAAATCCTCAATTAAACGGTTAAACAATAAAAAAAATTCCTTAAATTTGCAATCCGATAATGGCGTTTTGGCCGAGTGGCTAGGCAGAGGTCTGCAAAACCTCGTACAGCGGTTCGAATCCGCTAGACGCCTCAAAAAAACTCAAGCAATTTGCTTGGGTTTTTTGTTTTCTTTAACATTATGGTAAGTATAAATTCTTGTATATTTGTTGTTAAAGTTTTTTTTATGAAAATTTACCCTATTGAAACAGGTAACTTTAAATTGGATGGTGGCGCTATGTTTGGCGTGGTTCCTAAAGTAATCTGGCAACGCACAAATCCCGCAGATGAAAATAACTTGATTGATATGGCCATGCGCTGTATGCTTATAGAAGATGGCGACCGACTTATTTTAATTGACAACGGCACCGGAAATAAACAAACAGACAAATTTTTTGGCTATTATTATTTCTTCGGAAATTTTTCTTTAGACGCTTCCTTGTCAAAATATGGTTTTCATAGAGATGACATTACCGATGTTTTTTTAACCCATTTGCATTTCGACCATTGTGGCGGGAGTATTCAGTGGAACAATACGCGCACAGGCTATGAACCCGCTTTTAAAAACGCAAAATTTTGGAGCAATAAGAATCACTGGAAATGGGCCGTTAAACCCAATCCGAGAGAAAAAGCATCTTTTTTAACAGAAAACATTCAGCCAATTGAAGAGAGTGGACAATTAAATTTAGTGGAAATCCCAAACGGTGATTTTACCAAAAATTCCCCACTTGGATTCGATATATTATTTGCAAACGGACATACAGAAAAATTGATGATTCCGCATGTTCAATATCAGGAAAAAACCATTGTTTTTGTGTCGGATTTGTTGCCGACCGTAGGCCACATTCCTTTGCCGTATGTGATGGGCTATGATACCAGGCCTTTATTGACGATGGAAGAAAAAGAAATATTTTTAAACAATGCTGCCGATAACAATTATTTTTTGTTTTTGGAGCATGATGCCACCAATGAACTTTGTACCGTAAAACATACCGAAAAAGGTGTGCGATTAAACCAAACCTATACATTTAACGAAGTATTTAATTAAACAATAAAAAAGAATGAGAATATTTAAATCGATGTCTGTTGTTGCATTGGCAACAATCACATTAGCAA
Organism: Bacteroidetes bacterium HGW-Bacteroidetes-3; assembly: GCA_002842505.1. Lineage (GTDB taxonomy): Bacteria > Bacteroidota > Bacteroidia > Flavobacteriales > Flavobacteriaceae > Lutibacter. The sequence goes on from PHDE01000011.1 coordinate 6,722, forward strand.
GTTGCGGTTCTGTAAAATCCATAACAGATAAGGCAGTTCCTACTATGGATACCACTGTATCCATTTCAGAAAAAAAAGGCGCCATTGGCGAAGAAGAATTTAACTATTGGGCTCATGCCGATTTGGTGGCGGACACCATTCCCGGAATGAGTTTGGACAAAGCCTATAAGTTTATAGAAGGAAAAAAAGGCGTAACGGTAGTTGTTGGCGTTATAGATTCAGGAATTGACATTGAGCATGAAGATTTAAAAGATGTGCTTTGGACAAATACCAAAGAAATTGCAGGAAATGGAATTGATGACGACAATAACGGTTATATAGATGATATACACGGATGGAACTTTTTAGGAGGAAACGGCGACCCTGCTCCTGAACAATTAGAAATTACGCGCATTGTAGCCAAATTAAATCCGCGTTTTGAAGGAAAAACTTTAGCAGATATCAGTGAAGAGGATAAAGCCGATTTTCAAAAATATCAGGAATATTTGGAGGCTTACAAGGCTTCTTCTTCCAGGCATTTCCAAACTTTGTCGCGTATGGAGCAAATAGGCGCAAATTTTGCCGCCGTGAAAAAATATTTAGGAAAAGATAGTTTTACCCTAGAAGATTTACAGGGAATTAATACTGAAGATGAGACTTTAAAAATACAGGTTGGCGATTTAATGGGCTTGTTTGGAAGAGGTTTGAATGAAGAAGCATATTTAGATTATTACAATACGCAATTAAAAAATAAAAATTACGATTTCAATTTTGACGGACGTGCCATTGTTGGCGACAATCCGGAAGATTTCAACGACAGGAATTACGGAAACGGATTTGTGATCGGTGATAAAGAAAGTGAATCTCATGGTACGCATGTATCGGGAATTATTTTGGCGTCACGAAATAATAACATTGGATTAAACGGTGTGGCAAACAATGCAAAATTATTGGTTGTTAGGGCGGTGCCGGATGGTGATGAGCGCGATAAAGATGTTGCCCTAGCCATTAGATATGCCGTGGACAATGGCGCAAAAGTTATCAATATGAGCTTTGGTAAAAGTTTTTCCCCTAACAAAGAATGGGTTTTTGAAGCCATAAAATATGCCGCCGAAAAAGATGTTTTGTTGGTGCACGCTGCCGGAAATGACAATAAAAACATTGATGTAAAGGACAATTGGCCAAATGACTCGGAAGATAAAATAAATGAAATTTCAGACAATGTGATTACAATTGGCGCATTAAGTGCTAATTTTAATGAAAATATGCCTGCTTCATTTTCTAATTACGGTAAACTTAATGTTGATGTATTTGCACCGGGAGTTCAAATTTATTCAACCGTGCCAAAAGACGAATATGCAAAATACAGCGGTACTTCCATGGCTTCGCCAGAAGTTGCTGGTATTGCAACGCTAGTGCGGTCTTACTATCCACAATTGTCTGCCAGTCAAGTAAAACATATCATTATGAATTCTGGGGTTAAAGTAAATTTGCAAGTGCTTGTTCCGGGTGAAAAAGGAACAAAAGCAGCATTTTCTAATTTGTCAAAAGCAGGAAGCATTGCAAATGCCTACAATGCATTGTTGTTGGCTGATAAAATGGTGAACGGAAAATAAAATTATAATATTCTGTTAAAAGGCACACTCAAAAAGGGTGTGCTTTTTTGTTTTAAAGAGATATGTTTATATTGCAGCCACAAAACAGAACTCCATGAAAAAATTAGTAAGCCTTCTATTTTTAATTGCAACAATAGCTGCATCAGCACAAAATAACAATGTATATTATTGGCAGCAGCACGCAGATTACAAAATGGAAGTGGATGTAGATGTGGATAATTTTCAATATCACGGAACACAGGAATTAACGTACACCAACAATTCTCCCGATGTTTTAAACACCGTTTTTTACCATTTATTTTTCAATGCGTTCCAGCCAAACAGCGAAATGGATGCCCGATTACCGGCTGTTGTTGATCCGGACAGTAGGATGGTAAACAATATTGGCACCAAAGAAAATCCGGTTTATGAAAGCAGAATTGCCAAATTGAAACCTAACGAAATTGGCTATTTAAAAGTATTGTCGTTAAATCAAAATGGAAAAACTGTTAATTATTCTTCGGAAGGGACTATTTTAAAAGTTACCTTAAATGAAGGAATTCAACCTGGGGAAACTGTGAAATTTGACATGACTTTTGAAGGACAGGTTCCTGTGCATATCAGAAGGGCAGGCAGAAACAGTGAAGATGGCGTGGCGCTTTCTATGGCGCAATGGTATCCGAAAATGGCAGAATACGATTTTGAAGGCTGGCATGCAGATCCTTATATTGCCAGGGAATTTTACGGAGTTTGGGCTAATTTTGACGTGACGCTTCATATAGACAAAAAATTCACAGTTGGCGGAACAGGCTATTTGCAAAATCCGCAGGAAGTTGGCCACGGCTATGAAGACAAATTGAAACCGTTAACACTTCCGAAGGGGAAAAAATTGAAATGGCATTTTTTGGCGCCAAAAGTTATTGATTTCACTTGGGCCGCCGATCCAAATTATGTGCACGATATTTTAAAAACCGCCAACGGAACGGAACTTCACTTTTTCTATAAAAACAATGAAAAATATGCTAAAGCATGGAAAGAAGTTCAGCCATTAACGGAGAAAGCACTAAACTATTTTAATGAAAATATTGGTGAATATCCTTGGAAACAATATTCAGTAATTCAAGGTGGCGATGGGGGAATGGAATATGCTATGTGTACTTTAGTTTCCGGAGGCGAAACTTTAAATGATATTGCAGGAACCGTTTTTCACGAATTGGCGCACACTTGGTTTCAACATATTTTGGCAACTAACGAAAGCAAACACTCATGGATGGATGAAGGTTTTGCTACCTATATTTCAACTTTGGCTTCCAATTTAATTTTGGAAGGCGGCAATGGCAAACCTGATTCAAAAGATTATAGGGGCTATTTTTATGCGGTAAAAAACAATATTGAAGAACCACTAACCACGCACGCCGACCGTTTTAACACCAATGTCGCTTTTAGTATTGGAAGCTATACCAAAGGAAGCATGTTTTTGTCGCAATTGAATTATATTATTGGGGAAGAAAATGTGCAAAAAACAATTAAAAAATATTTTGAAGATTTTAAATTCAAGCATCCAACGCCTAACGATATCAAGCGAACTGCAGAGAAAGTTTCAGGAATTCAACTTGATTGGTATTTGAATGAATGGACACAAACCACACACACCGTAGATTATGCCGTTGCAAAAGTTGAAGGAAATTCGGTTACCTTGGCAAGAGTTGGGCAAATGCCAATGCCTATTGATGTTTCAGTAACTTATGTTGATGGCAGTAATGAAAATTTTTACATTCCTTTAAGAATGATGTTGGGTGAAAAATCAACCAATGCAACAATCATTAAAAATTGGGCTTGGGCAAACCCAACCTACACTTTTACATGTTCAAAAGAAGTTAAAAAGGTTGAAATAGACCCTTCCCAAATGATGGCAGATATTGACCGCGGAAATAATGTGTTTGAAAAGCAGGAAGCCAAAAACTAAAAATTACGGTTTATATTTTTTAATTTCAACAATGGTAGAAGGTAAGTAAAATCCATTTTTTGTTAGGTTTTGAACTACTTTATCTATAACGGCCGACCTGATGCTGTTGTGATAAGTTTTTGAAGTGCTCTTAAAAGTATTTATCCAAAATTGGATTTTAAAATTTACGGTACTGGCCGTTAATTCGTCAATAAGCACAGTTGTTTTTTTATTTTTAGTGCTCAAAACGTCATCAACTTCAGAAACGGAATCTGAAATAATTTTAATGCCTTCAGCGAGGTTGCTGTTATAATCTAGGCCAATAATGAATTCATATCGCAAAAAACCGTCTAGAGTATAATTGATTAACGGGTTTTTTAGAATCTGTCCATTGGGAATAAACACATCTTTGCCGTCGGGTGTTTTTACCCGAGTTTCCCTTAAATTCAGTTCTTGGACATAGCCTAAAACACTTCCTGATTCTATGAGGTCTTTTAGCCTAAACGGACTTTTAAAAGCCAATATAATTCCAGCCAAAAAGTTTTCCCCAATATCTTTAAAGGCAAAACCAAGCACAAAAGTAAGAATTCCCGCACCGGCCAATATTTGTGTGGTAAAGTTTTTAAAACCCAATAAATTTAGTGCCACAACAATAACAATAAACCTAATGATAATTGTAGAAACCTGTGAAATAAAATCGGCTGATAAGGTGTTGGTCAATCTTGGTTTGATTTTCTTCTGAATCAAATTTTTTAAACCGCTGGCAATTAAAAAACCTACCGTTAAAACAACAAGCGCAATTAAAATAGTTGGCAGTTGATCCATAAAATTATGGTAAAGATCCAAAAAATAATTTATGAATTTATTCATAACAGTTTATTTACGAATTGTTTTATTGTGTTCTTTATTTTTTATTTTTTTTTAAATTCAACAATAGACAGCGCCACTTATAAAGATAATAAATATTCGTTAATAAATTTAGTTAAAACGTTGTTTTTATGGTGTTTTATGTATAGAAAATTTAAACCTAACAGTCTTAAAACCTGTTTGGTTTGTTATTTGCAACCCAAAATATTGGTTTAATTAATTTGCTGAATTACTAAAATTTAGCCCTGTCAATCAACCACCAATCGGGGTAAGTTTTCGGGCAATCTTGTCAGCAATTCATAATTTACCTGTTCACTAAATTCACTGAATGAAGAAACGGTAATTTCTAAATCGCCTTGTTTTCCAATTAAAACCACTTCATCGCCTTTTTCTACGGAATTAACCTGCGTTACGTCAACCGTAATCATATTCATATTAACGGTGCCAACAACGCTCACACGCTGTCCGTTAATTAACACAATGCCCTGATTGCTTAAATTTCTGCTGAATCCGTGGGCGTAACCCACAGGAATGATGGCAATTTTTAAATCGCAGTTGGCTAAATATGAGGTTCCGTACCCTACAAATTCACCTGTTTTTACTTTTTTAACATCCATTACATGGCTTTTCCAGGAAATAAGGCGCCGTAACGGATTTTGGGTTTCTTTTTTTTGGGTTAAATATTCAATTAAAGTTTCTTTGTTGGGAAAAAAGCCGTACTGAATAATTCCCAACCTAACCATATCCATTTGAAATTTGGGGTAACGCAATGCGGCAGCTGAACAAGCCGTATGTTTTTGCTGGGGCGTTAAACCCGCAGCAGCCACTTTTTTTACCACTTTCTTAAAAACCTGTTGTTGTTTGTGAATTCGGTAATAATTGGTAATGCTTTCCGCTCCCGCAAAATGCGTGCAAAGTCCTTTAAAATATAAGTGATCAGGATTATTTTTCAGTAGTTTCAGTACTGCCGGAAGTTGGTCTGGCGCAAATCCGGTTCTGTTCATTCCGGTTTCAACTTCAATGTGAACTTTAGCCATTTTTCTAATTTTTTTGGCCATTTGAAGCGCTTTTTCCAATCGGTCTTGTTCAAAAACATAAAACTCAATATTGTTTTCAATAGCCACTTCAAGTTGTTCATTGTTGATCAAGCCCATAATCATAATGCTGCTCTTCTCTGTTTTTGCGTTATATACGCGCAAAGCTTCATCTGCACTAAATACCGAAAAATGATTGATGCCGCAATTTTCTGCCAGCGGAACAAAAACTTCAAGTCCGTGGCCATAAGCATTTCCTTTTACTACGGAAGATATTTGTACGTCGTCACCAATATAATTTTTTAAAAACTTTAAGTTGTGTTCCAACGCTGATTTGCTGATTTCTAAATAGGAGGTGTGAAGGGATTTCATGATAAAATGCGTAAACTTATTTGGTGAAACAATTGGATGGCATTGGGTAAAATTTTATCCGGGAAATCGTAGTCGGGATTGTGCAATGCCGGACTTTTTTCGCCAGCGCCAATGCCAAACATGGCGCCTTTATAATTTTGCGTGAATAGGCCAAAATCTTCGCCCCATTTAAAGGGAAATTTTCGTTCAAATAGATTAAATGACAAGCTTTTTGCAGCCTCTTTAACCAAGGCAACAGCTTCATCATCATTTTGGTTTGCGTAAAATTCCTGTGTCCACGAACAAGTTATTGGCATTTGATGTTTTTTAGATGCTTTTTCAATGCACTTTATTAAATCAGCAGTTAATTTTTCCATCGTTTTCTCATTCCAGGTGCGAATGGTAAGCCTGATTTCGCCATAACCTGCGGAAATTCCGTAAGCAATTTCACCCATTTCAATGTGAATTGGTGTAATCAAGGTGAAATCTTCCCGGTTTGGATCGTTGTTGGAAAGTTTAGCCGATTCCTGCAAAATTTCCGCAATGGCAAGCGCCGGATTTAGGCCGTTTTCCGGCTCTGCGGCGTGAGCGGTTTTTCCGTTAATTTTAATAATGATGCTTTTTACGGCGGCGGTAAATGAATTATTTTTTACCACAATTTGGTTTAAAGGATACGCAGGAAGGTTGTGGAAAGCAAAAATATAATCGGGTTTTACGTCTTCAAATTTTGGATCGGCAAACACTGCTTTTGATCCTTCGCCATCTTCTTCCGCAGGTTGGAACAATAAAAATATTTTTCCAGTTTTGGGTTTTTGCTCAGATAAAATCCTGGCCAAGCCCAATAAAACGGTCGTATGCCCGTCGTGTCCGCATTTATGTGAAACACCTATATTTGTTGAGGCATGTTCAAAAGTGTTTATTTCCTGTATCGGCAAAGCATCCAATTCCGCCCTAAACATGACAGATTTTCCGGATTTTCCGCTGTCAAAAATGGCAACAATACCGGTTCCTCCAATGTTTTCAATGATTTTGGTTGGCGTGCAAGTTTTTAAAAATTTGGCAACGCTTTTCGCAGTGTTGAATTCTTTTCCCGAAACTTCTGGGTTGGCATGAAGCATTTTACGAAATGCAATTAATTCTGTCATCAAATCTTTATCTATCATCGGGTTCATTTTTATTTCCCTTAATTCATTTTTCAATGTGTATAAAACTTTCAGGGAAAATGTGAAAATTAAAAATACAATGCCAATCAGAAATAAGCAATTCTGAAAAGGAAGTTTAGCAGTGAATCACAAATATAGCCCAATTTGGGCAGATTTTTGGTCTGAAACTGTTAATGATTTCCTATTTATGAGGTAACTTCCTTCAAAAAAAAGCTATAAAACGGCATTAATAACTATTTCTTTAACTCAAAAAAAGCAAATATTTTAACAAAATTATTTACTTTAGCTTTTCAGAAATAAAATGTAAATGTCAGGAATTGATAAAAACCTTCTAAATCCAGAAAAATGGATCAGCTTGCACGCCGATTATCTTTTTAATTATACCATTAGCCGTCTTAACGACAGGGATTTGGCAAAAGATTTGGTGCAGGATACTTTTTTTTCGGCTTTAAAAGCGAAAGATAATTTTAAGGGAGAGGCAAGTGAACGAACTTGGTTGATTTCTATTTTGAAGCGAAAAATTGTTGACCATTACCGTAAAATAAATTCGGCAAAAGGCAAGGCTGAAGTCCGCATGAATTTTTATGCTGATGGTGATAGGGAAGGAGAATGGATTGAAGAATGCGTGCCTACCGACTGGAATGGCGAAATTGAAAAAAAGATAGAAAATGAGGAATTGGGCGTTGTTTTGGAAAAATGCATTTCAAACTTACCCGAAAAATATGCCATGGTTTTTAGAATGAAAACCATGCACCAAATAGAAACGGAAGATATTTGTAATGAACTTGAAATTACTTCGTCAAATTTTTGGGTGATTATTCATAGAGCCAGAACCCAGCTTAGAAAATGTATGGAAGAAAATTGGTTTAAAAAATAAAAAGATTAGCAAACATGAAACGAACATTACAAATTTTGACACACAAAGGAATGATTAATGACGAATTTATCTGCCGGATGGCAGGTTTACCTGCCGGGAGGCAGGCAGCAGCTGTTACCGCTAAAAAATAAAATTTAAACAGATGAAACGAGCCATAATAAATCTTGATACACAGCAGAATGATTAATGGCGAACTGCATCTGTACCAATAAAAAATATAATATAAACAGATGAAAATAACTTGTGACGAAGCAACTGCAATTTGTGATAAAAATCAGTACAAAGAGGCCAGTTTGTGGGAAAAAATAAAACTGGGCATTCACCTTTTCTTTTGCAGAAAGTGCGGAAAATACTCAAAACAAAACGCCATTATGACAAAATGTTACGAGATTCATAAATGCTCTGAAAGTACGCATGAGCTTGGTTTGTGCGATGAGGAAAAAAAGGAGTGGGAAGAAAAATTAAAAGCGAAAATTTAAAGTAAATATCGCCTAAATGAGCTTTTTGCCCGAAAATATTGAAGAATATATTGTCAACCATACCCAAAATGAACCAGAACTTTTACGGCAATTAAATAAAGAAACCTGGCAAAAAGTGCTGAATCCGCGGATGTTGAGCGGTGGCTATCAAGGTCGAGTTTTATCGATGATTTCCAAATTAATTCAGCCAAAAACCATTTTAGAAATTGGCACTTATACAGGTTACTCCGCTTTATGCCTTGCGGAAGGACTCCAAAAAAACGGTTTGCTTTTGACCATTGACAAAAATGAAGAACTGGAAGATTTTGCCAAAAAATATTTTGAGCAATCGCCTTATAATACGCAAATAAAACAATTGGTTGGAAATGCTTTGGATATAATTCCAACCTTAAACGAGCAATTCGACCTTGTTTTTATTGATGCGGATAAAGTAAATTACCCCACTTATTTTAAGTTGATTATTGGCAAAATGAATGCTGGCGGCGTTATTTTATCGGACAATGTGTTGTGGAGCGGAAAAGTTGTTGAAAAAATTGCGCCCAATGACAAAGACACCAAAGCCTTGCTTGTATTCAATGAAATGTTAAACAATGACGATAGAATTGAAACGGTTTTATTGCCAATTCGCGACGGATTGTCTATTAGCAGGGTAAAATAAACTAAAAATTAGCTACCCCTTTTTACAGTGCCGTTTTCTTCTTCTGAAGGATTTTTGACTTCTTTTTCCGGCGTTGGAGAAACTTTCTTAATATCATTAATTTCTTTTGCGGCGGTTGTGGAATCCGATGGAATATCTTTAATTTCTTTGGCTTTAGTTGAGGAATCGGCCGTAATATCAGATGAAATGTCTGTGATATTATTTTTTCCGTCTTTAGGTTTGTTAAAATAACTCACTAAATTTCCTTCGGCATCTTTCAACGGATTTAAAGATTTTTCTATGTCATTTTTAACTTTTTTAACAGGATTGGTAAAATCGTCAAAATTGTCTTTTACCCGGTTTACCTCATTTCTCACCTTTGCGGCAATATCAATATCAAGATCATTTTTTTCGGCGCTGTTTTGAATTTCACGCTTAATATCGTTGGTGGCATTTTTAATTTGACGCATTCCTTTTCCCAGTTCTCGTGCAATTTCCGGCAATTTATCCGCCCCAAAAACCATCACAACCACCAAAAGAATCACAAATATTTCGCCGCCGCTAATAAATAAAAACATATTAAATATTTTTTAGATGACAAAGATAATTAAAAATAGGTTCAAAGATTAAATCTTAACAAACCCAACAAAATAATTAACTTAAGTTCTACATAAAATACAGTCTATTCTTTTCAAATATTCTATCTTTTTTATGTCGAAGTTACATAATTTTATGTTTTACAAATCTTCACGTTTATTTTACTTCATTAATTTCTAACACCACACTTGTTCTTTGCAAATCAATAACTGGATTAATACCCATTTTCATTAGAAAATCACCCGAATAAACCTTGTCTGGATTAATTTGTGATTTTGTGCCTGGGTAGAGGTTAATTTCTTTAATCCTGTATTTTTTATTAGGGTTTAAACCATTTAATTTTACGGGTTGTTCTGTTGTTGCCAATCTTTGACGATAATTAACGAGGTAATTGAATACGATGGCGCTACTTTTATCAGCATTTACATACATTAATGCAGCAATGTCATTTTCATGAGGGTTGAGTAAGCGATAAAGATCTCCATGCCATACAATATTTTTGAATGCATGATAATTATTGATCGCTTTTTTACAAAATTGTAAATCATTTTCGTTTAAACCACTCGCAACAATATCAAATCCTAATTTCCCCATACTGGCAACATCAATTCTGAATTTAAGCGGTTGCTTGCCCCAATCTGTCACATGATTGTCCATAGTAATTGAAGGGAAAAAATAAGAGTAATCCCATTGGATGAATATTCTTTCAATAGGTTCGGTATCATCACTTGGCCAGAATTCAGTGAAATATTTCAGCAGTTCATAATCACCTCTTCCACCTCCTCCGGAACATAACATCATTGGTACCTTAGGGTATTTTATTCTTATCCTTTCCAAAACACTATAAAGACCTTTCACATAATCTATATACAAATGTGATTGCGGAATCCCTTTTTTATTTAAATACGCTGAGTATGCATTATAAATAACGGCATTACAATCCCATTTTATAAAAGCCAATTCGGGATTCTCCGTAAACAAACCGTCAACAATTCCATAAACAAAATCCTGTACTTCAGGATTTGACATATCAAGTACTAATTGATTTCGATAATACACTTCAGGTCTTTCAGGTTGACGGATTACCCAATCAAGATGATTTTCATATAACTCACTTTTTGGATTCACCATTTCAGGCTCAATCCATATTCCAAACTTAACGCCTTCTTTTTTTGCTTCCTTCATAAGGTGAGCAATGCCATTTGGAAGCTTTTTTACATTTACTTGCCAATCTCCAAGTCCGGCTTTATCACTATTTCTTGGATATTTATTACCAAACCATCCATCATCCAATAAAAACATATCAACTCCTAAATTTTTTGCATCCTTAAATAGAGTTGTAATTTTATTTTCATCAAAATCAAAATAGGTGGCTTCCCAATTGTTAAGTAAAGTAAGACGCTCACCCTGACCGTCTAATACTCGATATTTTCTTGCCCATGAATGTAAGTTGCGACTTGCTTCACCTGTCCCTTTATTTGAAATGGCATAAATTAAAGCCGGTGTTTTGAAAACTTCGTTGGCCGGCAACAAATACTCAGAAGAATATGGGTTTATGCCTGATATAAATCGTAGATTATTATATAAATCAACTTCAAATTCAAGTTTAAAATTACCGCTCCAAGCAAGTTGACCGAGGATAACTGTACCTTCATTTTCAGAAGCAGGTTTATCAAATGATAACACAAAATTAGGTGAATTAAGCAACATGGCTCTTGCTCCCAATTTAGAATCTACCGTTTTCATGCCACGAGATAGTTTTGTTTCAATAGGTTGCATTTCTTTAGCCCATTGACCAGGGTAAGTTGTAAGATAAAAATCTTTGTTGGTGAAATATAAATTTGCGGAAGCGAACTTCTCTAACAGTACCGATTTATTTTCGCTATGCACTATTTCGGTCCATTGCTCTATTACATTTTCGTGCTTCCAAACCTTATAAAATAAAGTAATTTGAAATGGGTAAATAGGATCTTTCAGAAGAATACTCGTAAGGGTTGTATTGCTGTTTATCTGTTCAACTTTATGACTCACATATTTTAGCTCGAGGGAAGAATTTCCATCAGCATGCTTAATCTGGATTGCTGGTTCTATTAAATTCCATGTACCTGAAGGAGTATAGGTTGAATTATAAATTCCAACATTTTCCTCATCAAAATAAAACAAATCTGAAACAGATAAATATTCGTTTTTATTACTTAGAGTTTCTCCAAAATAAATTGTTCTCAGTCGGTTTTCTGGATCGGTTTGCAACAATAGTACATTGTTTTCTGTTTCGATTGGTATAGTTACTGTTTGGGCATTTATACTTGCATATCCAATTAACAATCCAATTGTGAACATACATTTTTTAATACATTCGAAGAGTAGGTGTTTTTTCATTTTATCAACCAATTAAAATCCATTTAAAAACGCATCAATTTCTGATTGATGAATTGTTGGGTTTGCTCCTTCATATTGAGCTACAATTGCACCTACTGCACAAGCAAAATTAAGAGCATATTGAGGGTCTTTTTTATCGGATAGATTCACAACTAGAGAGGCTAAAAATGAATCTCCAGAACCTACTGTGTCAATCACTTTTACTTTAAATCCGCAATTATAATAGAATTTATTTTCCCAATATAATACGGCTCCATGAGATCCTAAGGTAACACAAATGGCATCTGTATCGGTTTCCTTAGCAATGAATTTTATATTTTGTTCCAGCGATTTGTGCATTGACTTTAAATAGCCGGCAATTTCAAATAACTCATCATCGTTAAATTTTATGAAATTAGCGTCATTCATTAAATCTATTAAGGTTTTTTGAGTGTAGTGGGGCACCCTTAAATTAACATCAAAAATTTTATAGTTAGCAACCTCTAATAATTGTTTTAATGTATTTCGTGAAACAGCATCTCTTGATGCCAGACTGCCGTATATAAAAAAATCAGCTTCTTCCACTATTGAAGTATTTGTTACAGATGGTTCAATTTTATCCCAGGCTGAAGGATAATGAATATCATAAGATGCGTTTCCCTTTTCATTCAAAATTACATTCACCATTCCTGTTGGGTACTCATTTTTTATTTCAATGGTTTTTGTATTAATTCCTAAATCTTTTATATAGGCTATCAATTCTCTTCCATTGCTATTGCTTCCAACAGCACTAATTATGGAGACATCTCCTCCTAGAGACTTAATCCTTGAAGCCACATTTAAAGGGGCGCCACCAATTTTTTTGTGCTCAAGAAAAACATCAAATAGAATTTCTCCAAAACAAACAGCTTTCAATTTTTTGTTCATTTTTTAATAATTTTTTTTATGCAAGTTAATATTTGTAGGTCTAAAATAAAATAAAAAAAGGCAGACATTTGTCTGCCTTTTTAACAATTAACTCAAACATTAAAATAATTAACCAAATATTACACAAAAGTTTGAATTTTAATACCCCTGTGATTTTTAATAACCAACATTAAATTTTGTAAATGCTTTATCTAATCCTCCTGAAATAGATAAATTATTATTAATAACATAACCTGTTTCATAAATCTCCTCTTTCCAATCTGTATCACCAACGTTTGTGTATAAGCAGTGACGAGAATCCGAAGCGCTTCACTATCCCCTGAAACCAAACATAATTTGAAAACTAAACTACAAATTTATTCTGAACGCCACCATTGATTATATACTTAATTGATGGTGGTATGGCCTTCTCCTCAATTAACCCATAATCTCTTATTTCAGTCATTTGTAGCTATACAAATCAATAATTAATTGACAATTCTCCCTTCGAGCATCCGGGAATTTATGCCCATAAATTCTACATAGACTTTTGTTTCTACATGAACCTTGATCTCCGGACCATTCTCCTCAAAATGCAGAATCCAAACTTCGCTTCTAATACTTTCTTCAACGAATTTTATGGTTATTTCAAGAGTAACGGCATCAATCCAGGAATATTTTGATGCGACATATATTGGAAGAACTTGTGTTGGCCTTGGAGCATTTACTAATGTGTTTAATTTAGTTTGACTAAGTTTCCAATTATCAAGACCAGTAGTGAATTCGTGTTTTTCATTACCAAAATCAATTTGTATCCAGGCATCTGTATTTGTCATTGATATACTCAAAGTCTGGATTCCCGCTTCATTTTTCTCAATTTCGATTTTCTTTCTGGAAATCTTGGTGAGTAATGCTGCAGGGGTTGAAGATGATGTCCTTAAAGTGGATAAAGAGGCTATTCTCTCTGCCAATTCATCTGAAGCCTTTTTATCTTCAGCCAATGGTTTATCCAACATGGCCGGAAGAAGATTATCCCATACCAGATTTAATTCTTCCTGCGTGTTTGCTGCCGAGGCTGTCAACACCACTACTGCATCTTTTTCAGGCAATACGATGATAAACTGTCCTCCCAATCCATCGGCCCTGAACGCATTATTCCTGCACATCCAAAACTGATAACCATATCCCTGTTCCCAGTCATTCAAATCCTTTGACAGCTTATTCGGTGGATCGTTGCTCATGATTTGAAACGAAGTAGCTTCCTCAACCCATGATTTGGGAACAATTTGCTTGCCGTTCCATTCCCCTTTTTGCAATAACAATTGGCCAAATTTGGCCATATCTTCCGACTGAAGCTTTAATCCTATTGCGCCAAATGTATAGCCTTCGGGTGTTTCATCCCAACTAAAATTCTTGATACCCAATGGCTCAAATAACCGGAGCTTCAAATAGTCAACCAATTTCTCTCCGGTCGCTTTTTGAACAATGGCAGACAACATGAATGTTGCCATATTGTTATATTTAAAAACTGTGCCCGGCTTATTTTCGACATTGGAAGATAAAAAAACTTTAGGCCAATCCGTGGAATTTCTGACATTAAAGAGCGGATCTGTATCCATACCCGCTGACATTTTGAGAAGATCCTGCACGGTCATTTCCTTCATAAATGTAATTATCGTATCAGGAATGGATTGCGGAAAAAAAACTGCAATTTTATCAGTTAACTTTAGTTTATTTTCAGCGATAGCAAGGCCCACGCCAATGGATGTAAAGCTTTTACTGGTGGAATACATGATATGCTTTAATTCTTTCCCATAGGGACTCCACCATCCTTCTGAAATGATTTTCCCGTGACGCAAAATGACAAAACTGTGAAGTTCATTCTTACCATCTTCAACAGCATCGAGGAATTTTAAGATACCTACCGAAGATACACCCTCTGCCTCAGGGGTACTTAAGGGAAGCGCATTACTGGAATTTGCCTTTTTATCTTGAGCATAGTTGTGAGTGGAACACAAACAAACAAAAATAATTATCGAAAGCGTTTTGAGAATTCCGTGGATTGGATTTTTCATAATTTATGCGAATCAAAAGTTAAAAAATTAGATATATAGTATTGGCGGTAGTTTAATTTCGAAAACCTGCCCTTTTCTGTCAAAATTACATTCACCATTCCTGTTGGGTACTCATTTTTTATTTCAATGGTTTTTATATTGATCCCTAAATTTTTAATATACTCTATTAATTCTCTTCCATTGCTATTGCTTCCAACAGCACTAATTATGGAGACATCTCCTCCTAAAGACTTAATCCTTGAAGCCACATTTAAAGGGGCGCCACTAATTTTTTTGTGCTCAAGAAAAACATCAAATAGAATTTCTCCAAAACAAACAGCTTTCAATTTTTTGTTCATTTTTTAATAATTTTTTTATGCAAGTTACTATTTGTAGGTCTAAAATAAAATAAAAAAAGGCAGACATTTGTCTGCCTTTTTTACAACTAATTCAAACATTAAAATAATTAACCAAATATTACACAAAAGTTTGAATTTTAATACCCAGGATTTTGGTTATATAGGCCCGCAGTAAAATCTATTTCTCTTTGAGGTATTGGATAATACTCATCTCTACCTGCAGTAAATAAAGCATTTGAAAGAAAATCTCTTTTTGTTTTTTCAACAGCAAGATATGCGTTTAAAACAGTAGCCGCTTCCCCCCATCTCACCAGATCATAAAATCTTGGGCCTTCCATACCAAATTCTAATCTTCTTTCAAATTTTAAAGCTTTTAATGCATATTCTTTTGAAGGAAAGGCAGGATATGTACCAATATTATAAACATCAGAAGCTCCAGCAGCTATTGATCTTGATGTGCTTGCGGCTGCACGTAATCTTACTTGATTAATAATACTAGTTGCCGCACCATATTGCCCCAATTGAATTAAAGCTTCTGCTTTAAAAAGTAACACATCTGCATATCTGATAAAATCTACATTTTTAGAGGTTCCAACAAATGGTCCTTCTTTTACATAACAAGAACAGTCAGGTGATTGTTGTTCTTTCATATTTCCAAAATAACCATATACGCCGGGATCTCTTGCCCAACTAAATTTATAAATCATATCGCCTGTTACATTTACAGTATTTTTATACTTAAAGGGTCTTCCAGGAATACCAACAGTGTGGTCAATTCTAGGATCTAAAGTAATTCCTGCAGATAAAGGTGCATTTCCACTTCCATCTATTGAATTGAATATGTCAGAATTATTAAACGAGTCTAGTAGTGGCAATCCATTCCCGTCTGTTTTAAAGGCGTTTACCATATTCTGGCTAGCCATATGAAACCCGCAACAACCATAAAGTCCTGTTCCATGAGGTGAATTAAGTCCGGTTACAAAACTCACACGGCCTACTTCTGTACCATCATTTATGGAAAATTGAGCCGCCCAAATTGATTCGGGACCATTGTCAAAACCATCAAGGAAATTATTTCCGTAATCAGATTCTAAGCTTGCAATTACGTCATCTGCATAGTCAATTACCTCTTGCAATCTAGCTTGATTTATATTTGTTACTGCATGGGTCTCATTTTGTTCATAAGCCTGATACAATCTTAGTTTTGCCAAATAGGCAGCAGCAGCATTTTTATTTGCTCTACCAACTTGGTCTTGGGATTGTGGTAAATTATTATAAGCAAAGATAAAATCATCAGCAATTGTGTTCCATAAATCTTCATTTGATAAATCATTCGAGGTTTGTAAAATTTCCTCTTGTGAAAGGGTTTCTGTGATATATGGAATTTTATTAAACATCAATTTCAGCATAAAGTGGCAATGCCCTCTTAAAAACCTAAGCTCTGCAGTTCTAATTGTTTTGTTGCTATAATCGGCTTCAGGGATGTCATTAATTACTGATAAGGCAAAATTTGCTCTTGATATTGCTTTGTAAAAGTTTGTCCAAGTTCTTGGTGTCATCCAATCACCATAATCCGCAATTGTTAAATTGTATTGTTCATATCGATCAACAACATCCACATCTCCTCTTCCTCCTCCACCTTTGTAGGCGTCATCAGATCGGACACTTCCATAAACCCATTGATTGGTTAATGGACCGATCATTTCATCATTTGCTATTCCTGCATATGCAGCAACTACAAGTGCTTCCGCATTTTCAGCAGTTGCCACATTTTCGGATGACAACACCCCCTGTGGTTCATAATTTAAGAAATCTTTATTACAAGAGATCAATACTATAATTGATAACAAGTAACTTGCTTTTATATATTTTTTCATAATCTGTTCTATTAAAAATTAATGTTTAACCCTAGTGATAATACTGTTGGAACCGGTATCCTGTTTACATCTAATCTTTCAGGGTCAGATCCTACATAGCCTTTTGGAGTAAACCAGAATAGGTTTTCACCTTGCACATACAGTCTAAAACTTGTCATACCACTCCAGTTTTCAATTATTTCTGTTGGTAATGAGTATCCAACTTGTAAATTTCTTATTTTGAAGTATGAATTATTTCTATATAGATAGTCTGAAGTTTGGGTGTCATTGTTAATTAATGACAATGCAGGAATATCTGTATTGGTATTGGTTGGAGTCCAAGCATTTAATGTTCCAAGTCCGGCATTTTCTCTTCCTTGTACAAAATTATTCCAGAAAATAAATGGATCCAATCCAACTCTACCAGCTACGCCAGAACCAAAAATTGAAAAGTCAAAGTTTTTATACCCTAATTCAACACGAATACCGTATTCCAAATCTGGCAATGTAGTCCCTAAAAAGTCTCTATCGTTGGAATCAATTTTACCATCATTGTTCAAATCAATAAACTTAATTCCTCCGGGTCTGCCCCCAACTTGAGTAGCATGAGCATCTACTTCAGCCTGACTTTGAAACAATCCATCTGTCTTAAACCCAAAAATCGTGAATTGTGAATGCCCAATGATTGAATTCTCAGATGTTCCAGGGTAGGCAGTTCTTACCTCTTCGGGTAAATCTGTAATTTTATCTTTAAATGCACCAAAGTTGGTTGATACTGAAAAATGTAATTCATTTTCGAAGTTTTTAGCGTAAGCTAACGAAAGTTCCCAACCAGTCGTTTTAGTTGAAGCGCCATTTAAAAAACGTACTTGTCCTTCTCCAACAGCGGAAGCAATTGGAGGCTGAATTAAAATTCCATCAGTATTACGAGAAAAATAATCAAATGATCCTATTATTCGATTATTAAAAAGACCAAAATCAGCACCTACGTTAATTTCTTTTGTTTCTTCCCATTTTAAATTGGGGTTTGCTGCCTGTGTTGATACAAATCCTGAAGGTAAATTTCCTGTATTGGTTCCATTTAAATCGTATGCCGTACCTACATTATAATAGATGTTAAAGAAGTCTGGCTGAAAAACATTTTGATTAGGACCATATCTTGCTTCAAATAGCCCAAACCCTGCTACATCTCCAATAGATTGGTTACCTACAGTTCCATAGCCAACTCTTAATTTTAAATTGGACAAAACTTTATTATCAATTAAAAAATTTTCTTTACTAATTTTCCATCCAACGGTTGCTGCCGGAAATACACCATATCTATTTTCTTTACCAAATCTAGAGGAACCATCACGTCTTAAAGAAAAAGATGCTAAATATTTATCTGCAAATGAATAGTTTAATTTACCGAATTGAGAAAGTAGTCTACTTCCCGTTGAGAATCCATTTGAAGATCTAGCTCCTGTTGCTGCAGAAAGTGTAAAATAAGATTCGGTTTCAACAGCAAAACCATCTGCTGAAGAAAGTAACGTATTAAAATCAGTTTTTATAGATTCAGTTCCTACTAAAACACCTAATGTGTGCTCTCCAAATTCTACATTATAGTTTAAAGTATTGGTAAATGTCAAACTTGTATATTTATTGGTATCAAAAATCAAGCTGTTATTACTCCTTGTAATAAATCCATTAGCAACAGTAGGTTCTATATTCTTACTGCTATAATCATTATAATCTAACCCAATGCTACTTCTAAATGTTAGGTTTTTCATTAAATCAATTTCAGCAAAAACATTTCCAAAAAAGTTTGTTTTTTTTGTATTATCCCATCTATTGATATATTGCATAAGCAAAGGGTTGTTTCTATCTGAATATCCAGAACCGATAGGACCTGCAAATTCACCTGTACTAGTATAAACAGGGATAGTTGGCGCTAAGCTTATAGCCAAACTTGGCGTAGGGGTATTTCCTACATCTTTAGCTGCCAACCTTTCATTAGATGTTGAAAACTGAGTATTAATTCCTACCCTTACTTTGTCGTCAAACATTTTATAATTGCTGTTTAGTTTTACATTATATCTATCGTAATTGGTATATTTTAATACACCTGTGTTTTTCAAATAACCAACATTAAAGAGTGTGAAAGATTTATCTGATCCTCCTGAAATAGACAAATCGTTATTGAAAACATACCCTGTTTCATACAACTCATTTTGCCAATCTGTATCACCTACCGGTACATTGGTATCCCCTCCAACAAAGGGTTTTACAGAGACACTATTTAAAACGGGATTGTTGAAATCGCCATTCCAATCGAAATTATAAATTTCACCATACCCACTGTTTGGGTCTGCATGATCATTTACAGATGCTTGAAAAAGTACTTGACCTCTTTGCTGCGCATTTAACATATCATAGCGCTGTTTTTTTTCTGACAAAGCTGAAAAATTGGAATTGAAGGTAATACTTAGTTTATCTTTATCACCTTTTGCTGAGTTTTTTGTTGTTACAATTATAACTCCATTTCCAGCACGTGCACCGTATATGGTAGATGCCGAAGCATCCTTTAAGACCTGAATAGATTCAATTGTACTAGGATTTAGACTTGCAAAAACTTCTTGTCTAACGGTTGGTACACCATCAATAACATATAAAGGATCATTATTTCCTAGGGTGCTTACACCTCGTATTAAAACTCGACTGCTCGCACCGCTTGGATCTCCCGATTTTTCAACAAATAAACCCGGTACTTTACCTTGTATTGCTTGCATTGGATTTCCGGAACTTAAACTTTGTGCCTCCAAAGAGGATAAATCAACTACAGAAATTGCCCCTGTAACATCAACGGCTCGCTCTCTGGTATATCCTGTCAATACTATGACTTCCAATGATTCTGCATCTGGTTCCATTACAATATTTATAACAGTCCTGTTTTCTACTTTAATCTGTTGAGTAGTAAAACCAATATAACTAAATACTAAAGTGGCATTTCCATTAATATTGCTTATCAAATAGTTTCCGTCAAAATCTGTGACAACACCTTTGGTTGTCCCTAACACGGATACTGATGTTCCAGGTAATGGGGAGCCATCTTCAGAAGATGTAACAACACCATGCACCTCAATTTCTTGGGCTTGCATCGTTAGGAATGCTCCAAAGAAAATTAAAATTAAAATTAAAGCTAATTTAGTTCTCATAATTTATCATATAGTTTAGTTAATATTAAGTTCATTTATAGTCAAGTTTTCGATTTTAAATTTGGAATTTTCAGATTTAACCGAAAAAGACTCAATCGGTTTTTGCATAAAGAATATTTCTGTCATTACAGTTTCTCCATTATTAAAAAACAACTCTATAGAAGTTTTATCCAAAAGAAGTCTGACTTGAAAATCACTATGTTTTGTTTTAAAAGGAGCCTTAGATATTTTAGGTGCAAATTTTTCTGAGAATGAGAGATCTCCTGATTTTGACCTATCAATAAAAAAATATTTTTCTTTATTATTTATTCCAAATTTTAAGTTTTCTCCTTTAGAATTTTGAAATGAAAAAGTATAAAGATCTTCTTTAAGGTCTTTAATTTTGAATTGAATATCTAAACTTTCAAAATTTACCAATTCATTGGTCGTCAAAATAATTTCCTTATCAATAGTTAACAACTCTTTATTTATGGTTTTTGAAATATAATTTGAAATTTCTTTTACAGGCAGTGAAAATATTCGATACTGATTGTTTGTTTTAAAAAGCTTTAATTCTCTCGCAACAGTCATTGAACCACGCCATTTTTCTGTTGGAACCGCTTGTGCATATTCCCAATTAGACATCCATCCCATAAATAATTTTCTACCATCTGTATCAGGAATGTTTGACCAAGTAACACCTGCATAATTATCTTTTCCAAAATCAATCCAAAAAGCTTGTTCTTCCTTTAAATCATTTTGAAAAGATGGGTCTAGCTTAAAAGTTTTTCCATCAAAATCACCAATAAAATATTGAGTACCGGAACCATCATTAAATCCTCCCGGATTTAAACTTTGTATTAATACCCATTTTACTTCCTCTGTGCCATCAACCAACATTGGAAAAAAATCTGGACATTCCCAAACGCCGCCATGTGCGCCGATATTCGTGCCGAAATCAGACAGCAATTTCCAATCCTTTAAGTTTTTTGAACCATAAAAAAAGGCTTTGTCTTGGGCTGCCAGTACCAAAACCCATTGATGGTGAAAAGCATCCCAAGTTACTTTTGGATCCCTAAAGTCTCTTATTTCTGGATTTTTAATTACCGGGTTATTAGCATATTTAGTAAAAGTTCTACCTTCATCTAAAGAATAAGCAATTGCCTGACTTTCCACGTCTATCCCTTCTTTCTTTTCTATTTCAGGGTCATGGTAAGTAAATATTGCAATTATTGGAGGATTTGCTTGACTTCCAAAACCTGAAGAATTATTAACATCCACAACAGCGCTTCCCGAAAAAATATACCCTTTTTCATCAGGAAAAATTGCAATGGGTTGCTCTCTCCAGGTAATCATATCTGTACTTATCGCATGTCCCCAATGCATAGGCCCCCATACATTTCCGTCTGGATAATATTGAAAATATAAATGATAATATTCGTTAAGATAAAACATTCCATTAGGATCATTCATCCATCCCTTTTTAGGAGTAAAATGAAAATTAGGTTTGTAAAGTTCTTCTTCCGAATAGATCTTATCGTCATTCTGTGAAGTGTTTTTTTCGTCCTTAGGTATTTGTTTGCATCCTATAAATACAAACAATCCTAACATTACAAAAATTAAATTTTTCATTATTTTACATTTTTTTTGATTAATATTTTACTTAATTCTTCTAATGGAACCCCTTTAGTCTCCGGCATCATAAAAATTACAAAGATCAATTGAAACGCCATCATTATTGCAAAAAACATAAAAACCACTCCCGCACCTATTGTTGAAAACAATGTTGGAATTAAAGCCGGTATTATTGCTGCTAAAAGCCAATGGGTTGTACTTCCAAATGATTGGCCGGAAGCCCTTAAATGATTTGGAAAGATTTCAGATATAAATACCCATATTACTGCACCTTGACCTATAGCATGTGCTGCAATAAATAAAAACAAGAATATAGGAACCGCCATTCCTGTCCATCCCAAGAAAAATGCCATTGCCACAAGCGATAAAGATATGATATAGCCTACAGAACCTATATACATTAGTTGTTTACGGCCAAGTTTATCAATGAGAAAGACACCTAAGAGGGTGAACACAAGATTTGTAAACCCTATACCTATACTGCTTAACAGTGCTGTACTTTCACCCAATCCAGCTTCTTCAAATATTCTTGGAGCATAATATAGAAATGCATTTATACCCGATAATTGATTAAACATAGCCATAAGAAATGCGAGCATAAGAGGGAAACGATATTTTTTCATAAATATATTTTCTCCTGGCAAGTCTCGATTGTTTTCTTCTGTTATTTGGAACATTAATTTTTCAACGTCTTCATCTGGGTTAATGATTTCCAAAACTTCTTTTGCTTCATTAATCCTAAGTTTCGAAATTAGCCATCTTGGACTTTTTGGCACACTAAACATAAAAATTGTATAAATTAATGCAGGAAAAGCTTCTATTCCCACCATCCATCTCCAATCGTTTTCTCCTATTCCACTTAAAAGATAATTAGATAAAAAGGCGACAAGAATCCCAAATACGATATTAAATTGGTATAAAGCTACCAAGCGACCACGATCTTTTGCCGGGGCTATTTCCGAAATATAGGCAGGAGCTGCTATGGTTGATGCACCAACACCCAGGCCTCCAATAAATCTGAACACGGCAAAAGTCCAGGGGTCATTTGCCAACCCAGAACCAATCGCTGAGATGGTATATAATATGCCTATTAATATTAATGTGTTTTTTCTTCCCCACTTATTGGTCGGAATTCCACCAAATATAGCGCCAACAACAGTTCCCCAAAGTGCCATTGCCATAACAATTGCACCATGAAAAGCATCAGACGAACCCCATAATAGTTGTAACTTTTTATCTGCGCCTGATATTACTACAGTATCAAAACCAAAAAGAAATCCTGCTAAAGCCGCTGTTATTGACCAAATTAAAATTTTATTCATTATCAAAATATTTAAGTGATTGTAAGGTATTTTTAATGGATCACTATGAATTTTGATAATGTAACTAATTGTTATATTATTATTAATTATATGTTAAAAAATACACAACATATTGATTTTCAGCATTTAAAAAATTATTGATTAATATTACGAAAACGATATAGGTATAATAATGTTACAGATATTATAATTTTGTAACACTCTTTTTTATTAATAAAAAAAGTAATTAAAGAAAGTTTGAATTAATTATTCAGCTTTATATTCTTTTGGAGTGACCCCATACTTATTTTTGAAAGCAGTGGAAAAATAATTAGGAGAAGAAAAACCAGAAGCATAACCAATTTCAGCTATATTTAAATTAGAAGTTTTAAGCATTAGTGCAGCTCTTTCCATTTTGAAATTATTTATGTAGTCACTTACATTAATTCCCAATATAGCCTTCACTTTTCTATATAACTGAACTCTTGAAATATTTAAATAGGAGGCAAGTTCTTCAACGGTAAAATCGGAATTTGCAATGTTCTCACTTAAAAATTCATTTAGTTTTTTTATAAAGTTTTGTTCTGTCTCTCCAAAATTTTGCTCGTCAATAATGTCAAGATTATTTTTAAAATAATATTTTAATTTTTCTCTATTAAACAACAATCCTTTTATAGATTGAGATAATACTTTGAGATTAAAAGGTTTTGTCAAATAAAGGTCCGCGCCTGACTCCAGAGCTTTAATATAGGATTGTTGATTATCAACAGCTGTTAATATAATAGTTGGTACGTGAGATGTTCTTAAATCTTTTTTCAATATTTCACATATCTCAAAACCATTTTTTTCTGGCAAATTTAAATCACACACAATTATGTCTGGTATAATTTCCAATGCCTTTTCAATGGCATCAGTTCCTTGAGAGGTATATATATTATATTCTACGTCAAACTTTTTAGAGATAAATTCCAATAAATCAATATTGTCTTCAATAAAAAAGAATAGTATATTTATCCTTATCCTCAACTGATTTGTTGGATAAATTAATATCTTCAGCTTCTAAATAATCGGCTTCTTCCACTAAATTAAGCAACGGCTCTTCTATAATATCTTTCTCATTCAAGTGCAATTTACCCTTTAGCAATGTTAAAGTAAACTCAGTTCCCTTTTTTGAGATAACCTCAATCTTCCCTTGGTGTAAATCAATAAAGTTTTTTGACAAATGCAATCCAATCCCAGAACTATTTCTATAATTATTAGAGCCTTGGTAAAATGCCGTGAATACATTTTGTAATTCCCCTTGAGGAATCCCAATACCTGAATCTGCAAAACAGATACTTACACAATCAGCATTTTTATGGTCCTTTATTGTAATAGAAATTTCACCATTATTAGGCGTAAATTTAAATGCATTGGATAACAAATTAAAATAAACTTTATCCATTAAATTTCTGTCTATATAGATTTCCAAATTTTCATTGGTAGTGGTTATTGTAAAATCTATATTTCTTTTTTTTGCTTCTCTTTTAAAATCTTGAAAAATTCCTTTTGAAAATTTCCAGATATTTGTTTTTGATGGTTTTAGTCGGAAATTATTATCTTCTGATTTTTTGAAGTCCAACAATTGGTTTATTAATCTTAAGAGTCTTTTTGAATTGTTAAAAATCAAATCAACCTCATTCCTTAACTTTTTATCTTTATTTTGAAAATCGGATTTAAGAGATTCAACAGAACTTAAAATGAGGGTTAAAGGCGTTTTAAATTCATGTGAAATTCCTGTAAAAAAATTAAATTTAGCTTCGTTGTTTATTTTAATAATATTTACTTGTTTCGCTATTTGATTTCTTTGAATAACAATTTTTTGATTGGTTAATTCTAACAATTTCTTTTTCCTGCTTATTGTCACCGCAGAATAAATACTGTAGAGCGCTAAACTGAATAAAATGATTAACAATACAGCAAGTATTTTAATCATATTACCCTGTGTATAATATTTTTCGTCCTGAATTTTTATGACGTTTAATTGAGCTTTTATACTCTCCTGCTGTTCATCAATTTTATTTAATTGATTTTTAATAATTTCAGCATTTAACGGATCAATAATAATAGAATTTAAAATATTACTTTTAGAAAAAGGGTCATTTTTAACAATTTTCAAAGCAAGTTTTAAAGCTTCATTTCCTCCTGTAGGGTAAAATACTGTAGCTGAAAGCACCCCTTTTTCCACTAGTTGAATTCCGCCATTGGAAGTGTTTAAGCCATCTACGCCAACAAATTGAATGTTTTTTTCCAACCCTAATTCTTTGGCAACTTCCCAAGCGCCAAAAGCCATTCGATCATTGTGCGCAAAAACAAAATCGATATTTTTTTCTTTTTTCAGTAAATTTTCAAATTCCTTCTTAATTGATATTGCCTCCCAATTTCCATCAATGCTGCCTATCAATTCTAAATGATCACTTTGATTTAGAATGTGGTTAAACCCTAAACTTCTTTCAAAAGCAGGAGAAGAGCCACTTAATCCCTTAATTTCAATTATGCGAGATGTTTTATTGGTGGCTTTTAATAAAATATAATTTGCAGCATTTCTCCCAATCTCAATATTGTCTGCCCCAACATAGGCCGTATAATTTTCGCTCTCTATCTTTCTGTCAATAATCAGAACTGGGATTCCTGCATTCATAGCTTTTTCAACAACCTCCGTTATTGGTTTTGACTGAATTGGGGAAACGATGATAACATCAACTTTTTGCTTAATCAAATTTTCGATATCCTTAATTTGCTGTGCAATATCGTTATTTCCATCATAAAGCAACAAATCCACTTCAGGATGCATAGAAGCCTCTATCAACATTGCCTTATTCATCTGCTTTCTCCAATCATCTGTGGTCATTGCCTGAGAAAAGCCGATTCTGATTTTATGGGCATCTGATTTCTTGCCGCAGCCTGTTAAAAAAGCAACAAAAACTATGATTATTACAGATAGCTTAAATAAATATTTTGAAGAATAAAAATTCAATGATTAAGTTTTTTTGGTTATCCTCCAAAAGTCGGAAGTTTTTTAAGAATTATATAGTTGTGAAAATTAGTGAAAAATAAAATCAAATTTAATAATTGGCATAAAAATATTATTTGATATTTTTAATAAGCATTAATTTTTTAGGAAGTTTCTAGAAAAAAGACAGTAAAGGTTGTGGTTCAATGAATAAATCTTAATTTATCGGTTCATAAAATTTGGGATGTCTAAAATGCCAAAAGTCAACGGTCCTTAATTTTATTGGGATATAAAACGGCGCATCTATTAACTTTTCAGTAGAAAACGATTTTTTTAGCAAAACACTTTTTTTATTTTTACTTACTTTTTAATAAGCATCCGCTTTATTTCATTCAATTTCATTAAGGCTTCAATTGGGGTTAGGGTGTCAATATTGGTGGAGAGAATTTCTTCTTTGATATTTTCAAGCAAAGGATCGTCGAGCTTAAAAAAGCTCAACTGCATGTCGTTTTCCGAAGCGGTTTTAAGGGTTTCTTTTACGTTAGCGTTGGTATGGTTTTTTTCGAGTTGTTTCAACATTTTTGTGGCTCGGTGTATCATGGAAGAAGGCATTCCGGTCAGTTTTGCCACGTAAATTCCGAAACTGTGTTCGCTGCCACCAGGAACCAATTTTCGCAAAAAAACAACCTTGTCTTTCAATTCTTTTACGGAAACATTGAAGATTTTAACTCGTTCAAATGTGTTCGCCATATCATTTAATTCGTGGTAATGCGTGGCAAACAATGTTTTTGCTTTTGAAGGATGTTCATGCAAATATTCTGCAATGGCCCAGGCAATTGAAATACCGTCGTAAGTGCTTGTTCCCCGTCCAATTTCATCCAACAATACCAAATTTTTTTCGGAAATGTTGTTTAAAATACTGGCGGTTTCGTTCATTTCAACCATAAAAGTTGATTCTCCCATGGAAATATTGTCACTGGCGCCAACACGCGTAAATATTTTATCGACCACGCCAATTCGGGCGTTTTGTGCTGGCACGTAACTTCCCATTTGCGCCAATAACACAATGAGGGCGGTTTGCCTTAAAATAGCCGATTTACCGCTCATATTGGGACCGGTAATCATAATAATTTGCTGTAGATTTCTGTTTAAAACAACGTCGTTTGCAATATATTCTTCGCCGATTGGCAATTGCTTTTCAATAACAGGATGCCTGCCGTTTTTAATTTCCAAATCGGTGCTTTCATCCAAAAGCGGACGCACATAATTATTTTGTTTGGCAACTTCGGCAAAGGAACTTAAACAGTCAATTTGACCAATCAATTGGGCGTTTAGCTGTATGGGCTGAATGGAATCCATCAACGAACTGATGAGTTTGGAAAAAAGTTCATTTTCAAGTTTGCTTATTTTTTCTTCGGCGCCTAAAATTTTGGTTTCGTACTCTTTTAATTCTTCAGTGATGTAACGTTCGGCGCTTACCAAAGTTTGCTTTCTAATCCATTCTTCAGGAACTTTGTCCTTGTGGGTATTGCGCACTTCAATATAATAGCCAAAAACATTGTTGAAGGAAATTTTTAAGGAAGAAATTCCGGTTCGATCAATTTCACGCGCCTGCATATTGTCC
>PHDE01000196.1 GCA_002842505.1 Bacteroidetes bacterium HGW-Bacteroidetes-3
TACCTTATTTTAGAATACCAGGTTTTCAAAAAATTAAAAGAAATGATATTGTTGTGTTTAATCAACCAGCGGATACTTTGTTGGACATGAATGACTTTCATCCAGATAGAAATTATTATGAACCCATCGATAAAAAAACAAATTTAGTAAAGCGTTGTGTTGGTATTCCAGGAGATTCTCTTGAAATTCGTGATGGTTATATTTTTATTAATGGTGTGCGTACAGTATTACCTGAAAGAGCTAAACCACAATATAATTTTTTTATAAATACTGAAGGTAGAAGTATAAATCAAATTTCTTTAGTCAATAGATATGGAGCAAGAGAAGGTTTAAAATATAGGAATGGTGATTATGCTTTAACAAATAATGGTGGATATAGATTAACTTTAACGGATAACGAAGCTAAAAGAATAGCTAAAAACCCAAACGTTAAGGGTGTAGTAAAGATGTTTGAGAAACCTAAAGGTGTTGATGGCGGAGTTTTTCCACATATACCTTCTTTAGGGTGGAATATTGATAATTTCGGACCTATTTATATTCCTCAAAAGGGGAAAACGGTTAAATTAGATAAGAGATCACTACCTTTTTACAAACGTATTATTCAAGAATATGAAAAGAATAATTTAATTATAAATGGTGACGAAATTTTAATTAATGATAAACAAGTTGACAGTTATACTTTTAAGCAAGATTATTATTGGATGATGGGTGATAATCGTCAAAACTCTTTAGATGCGAGGTTTTGGGGTTATGTGCCTTTTGACCACGTAGTTGGTAAACCTGTATTAATTTGGTTTTCCTGGAATACCGATGGTAAAGGGATAAATAAAATTCGTTGGGATAGAATGTTTACAACTGTTGGAGGTGATGGACAACCAAAATCTTATTTTATATATTTTATAGTTGCATTGGTTATTTATATTGGCTTTTATGAGTTTAAAAAAATAAAAAATAAAAGGAGTTGAATAAACTATTATATATAAAGATTCTATTTTATCGAATTTACAAAACGGCCTTATAAAACTTTGGCTAAAACAATAGGCGAGTGAGCGTATAAATTTTATGGGATTGCAGCATTTTTGCCATCGCATCAACTCGCTCAAAATTGAAAAGATTCTCAATCTTTTCAATTTATGCCGTCTAAAATATAGCGAGTAAGCCACGTGACAAAGGAAATTTTTTATTGTATTAAATGCTGTTCGCTGAGAATCGCATATTTAAAACTTTCTAAAATGGCTATACAGCAATTACTGTATATTTGTATTATAATTTATATTATGTTAAATAGAGTATTTTATTACTCCTCCACATTTGATTAAATTATGGTACTTTTGCCAAATGTTAAAAAAGAAACTCCCCCAATACGAATTCATAGCTTTAATGGCTGCTTTAATGTCCATTGTTGCATTGGCGATAGATGCATTGTTGCCTGCTTTGGAGCTTATCGGATTTTCAATTGGAACAACACAAGTTATAGACAATCAGTTACTTATCACTATGATATTTTTAGGTCTCGGACTTGGACCTTTATTTTTTGGGCCAATTTCAGACAGTTTAGGCAGAAAGCCTGTTGTATATATGGGTTTTAGCATTTTTATAATCGCCAGTTTAATTTGTGTGTTTTCTAAAAGCCTGGAAATGATGATTGTCGGCAGAATTTTACAGGGAATCGGACTTTCAGCGCCAAGAACTATCAGTATTGCGATGGTTCGTGATACGTATAGCGGCGATTATATGGCTCGCATTATGTCGTTTATTACAGTTGTTTTTATCTTTGTTCCTATCATCGCTCCAGCTATGGGAAAATTTGTGCTGGATCATTATAATTGGCAGGCAATATTTTATGTTCAGTTATTTTTCAGCATATTGGTTTCTTGGTGGTTTTGGAAAAGACAACCGGAAACCCTATCAAAAGAGCATCGCATAAAATTTACGAGCGATATTTTTATAAACGGTTTGAAAGAAATTTTGAAAGCCAAAAGAACTGTTGGTTTTACCATTATTTCTGGTTTCGTTACAGGTTCCTTTATGGTATATTTAAGTACGGCGCAACAAATATTTCAGACCCAATACGATTTAAAAGAGCAGTTTCCCTATATTTTTGCAGGAATTGCCATAGCAATTGGCTCTGCAACTTTTTTAAACGGAACACTTGTTGTTAAATATGGAATGGAAAAAATGGTAACTGCTTCACTCATCACCTTTTTTAGTGTTTCCTTACTTTATGTTGTATTATTTCATGGTGAAGCAAACCCGGATATAGGAATTTTGTTGTCTTTCTTCGGACTCCAATTTTTTGCGATCGGATTTTTATTTGGAAATTTAAGGGCTTTGGCGATGGAACCTGTTGGGCATATTGCAGGAATTGGCGCCGCAATTACCGGATTTATTTCAACTACAATGGCTGTTCCGTTGAGTACTTTTATTGGCAGATTTGTTTCTGAGACTGCTTTGCCTTTATTTTACGGATTTTCAGTTTGCAGTTCACTGGCCATTCTTGTATTGGTTTATTTAAAAATGTCTAATAAGAAGGTAAATCCAAAAATTTCAATCAATGAAATTTAGGATAAATTATCAATAACGGCTCTGCTCCTATCAATTTTTTATCATTGCTCAATACTGTTCACCGATAAACTTTTCAATTCAAAATCCTCAAATATGGGATTTATTTCAATTGGATTACAACAAATCTCACAATCTTCAATATAAGTTTGATTGCTTACAGATGTATCCAATAACATAGAAATTTCTTCCCAACAATACGGACATTGAAAAAAATGTTCTTCCATAATTATGATATTTTAAAATTATCTAAAAAGTATTAACAACGCACCCATGGCAGTTACAACCATTATAAATTTGCGATAAACTTCGTTGTTTAACAATTTAACCAGTGTTACGCCACTTAAAAAACCAATCAAAATTCCGGGAATCAAAAATAAATTAAGCAAAAGGCTTTCCGAAGTCACTGTTTTCCATACAAAAATATGAAAAGGCAATTTAAATACATTGATAATTAAAAATAACCAGGCTGCAGTGCCAATAAATTGATTTTTAGGTAAACGGATTGCTAAAAAATAGATGTCGGCAAATGAACCCGCCAAGTTGCCAATCATAGAGGTAATTCCCGATAAAAGCCCCATACCACTGGCAAAAATCCAATGTTTTGGAACAGTCTTATTCTTTTTTTGATCCATCCAAACCATCATAATCACGGTTATAATAATGAAAATAGCCATGACCTGCTTAAATAGTTTTTCTGAAATATCATTTCCAAACCACACACCTATTAAAACGCCCAAGACCATTGTCGGCAATATTTTCAATAAAAACTTCCATTGTGTATGTCTGTTGTAATAAAAAACAGCCAAAATATCGGCAACAACCATTAACGGAATTAAAACACCGGTAGAAGCTTTTCCACCAAACAGTATGGCCATTAAAGTGACAATTAAAACGCCAAGCCCTTTTATTCCTGCCTTTCCCATACCAAGAATAAAGGCCGCTAAAAAGGCTAAAAGCCAATTTAGCCAAGATAAATGGAATTGCGACATACTGTCTGCTATGCTCTGCACTACTTTATTTTTTAGGGCTGTAAGGTAGTTATAAGTTTGTTAAACCGTTTAATTGTTGAATTGTTTAATTGTGTAATCGGCAAATTGTTTAATCGTTGAGTTATTTAACTACTTAATTGTTAAGTGGTTAAAAGTTTGTTTGGTAATTAATTCGTTTTAATTTTGGCTTTAAACTTAATTTAAACACATAAAAAAAACCCAAAACAATTTGTTTCGGGCCTATTTAAGAATTTGAGCGTATGACTAGTTTTCGCCTGCTTCTTTTTTGGCATCTGCTTTCATTTTATCATTTGGCACAATGGCAATATTTACCCTCCGGTTTTGTGCGCGACCTTCAAAAGTATTATTATCGGCAATTGGTTGATCTTCACCATACCAAGTAGTTGTAAAACGGCTAGAACTCAATCCCTTGTTGTTCACAAAATAATTGGTAACTGCATTTGCTCTTCTTTCCGAAAGCGACATATTGTATGTTGCTGAACCACTGCTGTCGGTATGTCCAACCACCAATACATTGGTATCAGGATATTCTTTTAAAATATTCGCCAATTTGGTAAGCAATTCCGCAGAAGTTGAAGTAATATTATATTTTTCGGTTTCAAAATGAACTCCGCTATTTTCATCAAATGTCACCAAAATACCATCATCAATACGTTCAACTTTAGCGCCTGGAATTTCTTCCTCAATTTTTTGGGCTTGTTTGTCCATTTTATTGCCAATTAGCACTCCGGCAGTTCCGCCCACAACACCGCCAATTACGGCTCCTAACTCTCCTCCACTACCCTTTTTACCAGTGTTATTTCCTATAATGGCTCCCAAAATTGCGCCACCGGCAGTTCCAATTACGGCACCTTTTTGTGCGTTATTTGCATTTTTGGTGGCTTCACAACTACTTAGTCCAGCCACAAAAATTACTGTTAAAGCTACTAATGCTGTTTTTTTAAAGAATGTTCTCATTATTCGTTTATTTTATTAAAGTTCATATAAATTTTAAATGGATTTCCGTCTACTGAAACAGTTTGTTCCCATCTCATGGTAGTTTCTGACAATTGTGTCAATTGAAGTCTAAAGCCAGTATTGTCTGCAGAATTTTGTTTTGCATCAGTCGGTTTCAATAAGAAATCATAAAGTCCGGTATTGCCATCAATTTCCTGAATGGTAAAATTGAAATTACGATCTCCAATTGGTACACAATGCGCATCATTAATGGTATAAATTCCAGTATTGTTGTTCGGAATAAAACGCCATGTGCTTCCTATAAAACACTCTTTGGAAGCATCATTAAATAAGGTTACGTCATAAGTTCCGGGTTCACTATAAGAAATTAGGTCTAAAGACCAGTATCCTTTAATTACTTTTTTGGACTGGATAACCGTTTTTGGAGTTCCACACGAAATAACCATGGAAGCTAAAAGTACAAATACTATTATTTTTTTCATCTGTTTATTATTTATTTTTTATTGGTACAGATGCAGTTCGCCATTAATCATTTCTGTGTGTATCAAAATTTGTTATGGCTCGTTTCATCT
>PHDE01000012.1 GCA_002842505.1 Bacteroidetes bacterium HGW-Bacteroidetes-3
TAAAACATTTGAGGAATTCAGCAGAAATTATTTGATAAAAAAACAATTAAACACCAACTATTTAACCAATATTAACCTGCAATTGGGACCAAATGATTATGTTTTCCTGAAAAGCTACACTGTAGACGCAAAAGTTGGCTACAACTTTTCCTATGAAAAATTTGAAGGCACAAAACTAAAATATAAATTGTTTGCGGACAATATTCGTTGGGTTGAGTCTGACAGTACTTTTAAATTGATCAACTATAAAAAAAGATTCATTTTAAATGACAGAGACATTATTGAATCGGGCTCAAAATTAGACACCACATTTAGTTTTACCGACCAGGATTTAATTTATGTGGATTATATGGCCAAAGAAATGAATTCCATAAAATTAAATGAATTTATAAATACTTCAAGAGCACGAGGCGTAAGCAATTTAAACGTTTATTTGGTTGAGCTTCATAAACGAACCAGCTTGCCGGTTTCCTCTTATATATTGACATTTTTAGCAGTTTCATTGGCTTCAAAAAAACGAAGGGGCGGCATGGGCGTAAATTTATCCATTGGGATTTCGCTTATGTTTGTTTATGTGTTTTTATTGAAAATTGCAGAAGTATTGGGTGCTGGAGCCGATACAAATTCATTATTTGTAGTTTGGTTGCCAAATATTGCATTTGGAGCGCTAGCTATATATTTATACCTAAAAAATGCCAAAAACTGAGCTAAAAAACTACCTGCATCTCCATCTTTTAGTATTTATTTGGGGATTTACCGCCATTTTAGGAGCTTTAATTAGTATTAATGCCATTCCTTTAGTTTGGTATCGCATGCTCTTTGCCGTTATTTTTGTGCTCATTTATTTCGTCATTAAAAAAAAGTCTTTAAAAATTGGTCCTAAAGCGCTGTTAAAATTCTTTGTTGGCGGGGTAATCATTGCCGTACATTGGATCTTTTTTTTCTCGGCAATAAAAGTTGCCAACGTTTCAGTTGCGTTAATTGCTATGAGCACCGGCGCTTTATTTACTTCATTTATTGAACCTTTATTTTTTAGAAGACGCATTAATTTTTTGGAATTATTGTTTGGGTTGATTGTGATTTTAGGTTTGTATTTAATTTTAAATGTTGAAGGAAACTATACTTTAGGAATTATTTATGCTTTAATCGCATCGTTCCTATCCGTTTTATTTACCGTCCTAAATGGTTTATATGTCAGAAAATATACTGCGGAAGTGATTTCCTTTTATCAATTGTTTTTTGGTGTCGGATTCATAACAATTTATATTTTCGCCACTACAGGTTTTTCTTTTGATCAATTTGCTTTAAAATCTGCCGATTTTATTTATTTATTGATATTAAGCAGTATATGCACGGCTTATGCATTTATTGTTTCAGTAAAAATAATGAAGCACTTAACACCTTATACAGTGATACTTACCTTAAATTTAGAACCTGTTTACGGAATTATTTTAGCGGTAATTATTTTTGGCGAAAAGGAGAAAATGAGCACCCAATTTTATGTTGGCGCAGCAGTAATTTTATTGATTGTAGTCACCAACGGAATTTTAAAAAATAAAAAAAAGACTATAATTTAACTTTCTAAAATTGATTAGTTGTTATCTTTGTAGTTCCACCAAACTTTAAAATATGGAATATTTAGATTTTGAATTGCCAATTAAGGAATTAGAGGAACAATTTGACAAATGTGTTTTAATTGGTAAAGAAAGTGATGTTGATATGACCGAAAGTTGTAAAAACATTGAAAAAAAATTGCTAAAGACCAAAACTGAAATATACAAAAACTTAACTTCCTGGCAAAGAGTCCAACTTTCACGCCATCCAAGCCGTCCTTACACTTTAGATCATATTACTGCACTTGCCGGAAGCACCTTTATGGAATTGCACGGCGATCGAACATTTAAGGATGACAAAGCCATGATTGGGGGATTGGGGAAAATTGGCAATCAATCGTTCATGTTTATTGGCCAACAAAAAGGATATAATACAAAAACACGCCAATACAGAAATTTCGGAATGTCTAATCCGGAAGGCTACAGAAAAGCTTTACGATTGATGAAAATGGCGGAAAAATTTAGCATTCCTGTAGTGACCTTTTTGGATACCCCAGGCGCTTATCCAGGATTGGAAGCAGAAGAACGCGGACAAGGAGAAGCCATTGCCCGCAATATTTTTGAAATGACCCGTTTAAAAACACCTATTATAACCGTGGTAATTGGTGAAGGCGCTTCAGGAGGCGCTCTCGGAATTGGTGTTGGCGACAAGGTTTTTATGATGGAAAATACCTGGTATAGCGTTATTTCTCCTGAATCTTGTTCCTCCATTTTATGGAGAAGCTGGGAACACAAAGAAGAAGCCGCAGAAGCTTTAAAGTTAACTGCGGAAGACATGAAAAAACAAAAATTGATTGACGGAATCATTAAAGAACCTCTTGGCGGGGCACATTTTGACAGAGAAACGGCTTTTAATGAAGTTGAAAAAACCATAGTAAAAGCGTATGACGAACTAAAAAAACTAACGCCTCAAGAACTCGTTAAAAAACGAATGGAAAAATACGCCAATATGGGTGTTTTTAAAGGATAGTTTTTTTGAGTTATAGGTTATTGGTTAAAGGTTATGAGTTTAGGTAATTTTTTTTAATCATTGTTAGTTTAAACTTCCGTCTTCGGACTTCAGACTTCGGACTTTAACACATTTCAACTTTTAACATTTAACTTTTAATATTAAATATTAAAACTTTGCTATGTACATCCTTTCATCGCAACAAATTGCAAAAACCGATAAAGCAACCATTAAAAATTGTGGAATTACCTCAATAGATTTAATGGAAACTGCGGCTACAAGTTGCTTTCAATGGCTGCACAACAAACTTCATGGAGCTAATATTCAAATCCAAGTATTTTGCGGCATTGGCAATAATGGCGGGGATGGTTTGGTTATTGCGCGACTTTTGTACCAACATAACTACAAGGTAAATTGTTTTATTGTTAATTTTAGCGATAAGCGAAGCCAAGAATTTGTCGTTAATTATGACAGACTAAAAGAAATTGGCCTAAAGCCAATCGACATAAATAACGAAAATGATTTTCCTAAAATCAGTGACAACGACATAATTGTTGACGCTATTTTCGGAAACGGGCTTAATAAAAATCCGGAAGGATTCACCAAAAAATTAATTCAATACCTGAACAGTAAAAAAGTTTTCACCCTAGCCCTTGATATTCCTTCGGGATTGTTTGGCGACAAATCGGTTACTGATGCTTCTGCTGTTTTAAAAGCAAATCATACGCTTACATTTCAAACCCCAAAATTGGCTTTTCTGCTGCCAGAAAATAAAGGTTTTGTAAATTCTTGGGAGGTTATTGATATTGGTTTGGACCAACATTATATGGTAAGTTTAAAACCAAAAACGCATTATATTACAAAATCTGACATCATTCCATTATACAAACCCCGAAATAAATGGGACCATAAAGGCACTTATGGCCACGCGCTTATTATCGGTGGAAGTTATGGCAAAATGGGCGCGGTTACCTTGGCTTCAAAAGCAGCCTTAAAAATTGGAAGCGGATTGGTTTCTGCCTACATTCCAAAATGCGGCTATTCAATTTTACAAATTTCAGTGCCGGAAGTTATGGTTGAAGTGGATACCGATGACGAATTGACTTATTTTAATTTTAAAACAATTCCCACCGTTATTGGCATTGGACCGGGAATGGGAACTTCAGAAAAAACAGCAAAGGGTTTTGAGAATTTTATAAAAGAAAATAAACTGCCATTGGTAATAGATGCCGACGGACTTAATTTACTGTCAAAAAATCAATTATTGCTTAACTATTTGCCAAAAAACACCATATTAACGCCACATCCAAAAGAATTGGAACGATTGATTGGCACTTGGAAAAACGATTATGAAAAACTCGAAAAAGGTTCGGAATTTTCCAAAAAATATACAGTAATTCTGGTCATAAAAGGTGCGTATACTGTTATTATTAACGGAGATTCTATGTATTTTAATTCAACCGGAAATCAAGCTCTTGCAACTGGCGGAAGCGGAGATGTATTGACAGGAATCATTACCGGACTTATCGCACAAGGCTATGAACCTAAGATTGCAGCCATTTTGGGGGTTTTCCTACACGGGAAAACCGCAGATATCGCTTTGCCAAAAACTGGTTATGAAACTTTTACGGCAACCACTATTTTTGAGTATTTAGCGGAGGCAATTTTAGAGGTTTCCAACAAAAAGAAGGCATAAAAAAAGTCCGTAAAAAAGGACTTTTTTTGAATACATTTTTAACTTTAAGTACTCCAAACTTTAGGCACTTTAAGAACTTAATCAATATTTATAAACAATCGCGTTTATATTCATTCCCGCTCCTACCGAAGCCATCAAAATCACGTCTCCTTTATAAAGTTTGTGTGGTTCAAGGTTTCCATGTTTAATTAAATCGTACAATGTAATTACGGTGGCCACGGAACTATTTCCCAAAGTATGGATACTCATGGGCATTACTCCATCCGGAATTTCCGTCTTGTATAATCGATAAAATCTTTTAATGATGGCCTCATCCATTTTTTCATTTGCCTGATGGATCAATATTTTCTTTACATCCAAAATATCGACGCCACTTCTGTCCAATGCTTCTTTCATCGCCAATGGGACGAAATTTAAACCAAATTCATAAATTTTTCTGCCATACATTTTTATATAACGAATGTGTTCATCATCAGTTTTATCATACGATTTTCCAAAAAACAAATAATAGCATTCTTCAAAAGTGTGGGTTTGTGCGGCTTGGCTTAAAATACCTATTTTTGAAGTACTTTCAACTGCTTCAACAACACAAGCTCCTGCCCCATCAGAATATATCATGGAATCACGGTCGTGGTCGTCCAAAACTCTTGAAAGTGTTTCCGTTCCAATCACCAAACATTTTTTTGCCATGCCCGATTTTATGAAAGCTTCAGCCTGAATCATCCCTTGAATCCATCCCGGACAGCCGAAAAGAATATCATAAGCCACACAATTCGGATTTTTAATTCCCAATTGGTGTTTTACCCTTGAAGCCAAACTTGGCAATATATCGCTTTGGATGGCGGCACTTTTTACGTCCCCAAAATTGTGCGCCAAAATAATATAATCTAATGATTCCTTGTCAATTTTTGCATCTGTAATCGCTTTTTCGGCGGCAAAAAACCCCAAATCGGAGGAATTAAATTCCGGACTTGCATAACGTCTTTCCTCAATGCCGGTAATTGCTTTAAATTTTTCGATAACCACCGCATTTTCATAGCCAAAAGGTGTTCCGTCTTCATTCAAAAATTGATTGGTTAAAAAGTCCGAATTTCTTTTAACCACTGTAGGAATATAGCTTCCTGTTCCTGTAATTACTGAATTTATTGCCATTATTGTTATTTAATTTAAACCAAATAATTATCCTTATACTTTTTATATTATATAGCGATAATGCGGTGGTTAATTACTGAATACTCAATACCCAATCTTAAAATCTTAATAAATTGTAAAGATAACAAGTTTTTTTATTGCTTGCCCAATTCCTCTATTTTAATTTGCATCACTGTTGCGATGGAAAGCGCCCGCGATTTGGCAGCATGGGCAATTTCGCCGCTAAAATGTTCCTCAATTGTATTGTTAAAATGAAGCAACCACTGTTGAAAATGTTCCTTTTTAAAAGGTTTTTTTGGCTGAAGTTCTAAATGTGGTTTCATGGCATTTTTTTGATACGTTCCTGAATAAAACAGGATATTGTCCCAAAAATCGACCAGAATTTGTAAATGTTTCTCTAATAACTGCGGATTGGTAAACTCCTCAAAAAAATGATGCATCAAATCATCCTTCAATAATTTTACGTAAAAATCTTTTACCAACAAGTAAATATCCTCTCGGTTTTCAATATCCTTCTTCATTAATTTTTACAAAAAAGTTTTATCAAAAGCAATCGGAAGTAAATCTAAAACGGAGTCAGTTTTAATAATTTCACCTTCTTCTCCCATAAAATAAACCTCAATTTTAGCTTTTTGCTTGATTTCGTATTCCGATAAGGTTTGCCTACAACCGCCACAAGGAGCCACTGGCTCTTTAAGAATTTGTGTTGAAGAGCTTGCCGAAATGGCCAGCTTCAATATTTTTTTATGGGGAAATTCGGAGGAAACTTTCCAAATTGCAACACGTTCGGCACACATTCCTGATGGATATGCCGCATTTTCCTGATTGTTTCCTGTGATGATTGTGCCGTCTTCTAACAGAAAGGCAGCGCCAACTTTAAACTTAGAATAAGGTGCATACGCATTTTGTTTTGCATCAATGGCTTTATGCATCAAACCTTTTACTATTGTTGGCAATTCTTCTATGGAATCAAAAATAGTAATCGGGGTTTTGAGTTCAACTTTCTTCATTAAAA
Source organism: Bacteroidetes bacterium HGW-Bacteroidetes-3 (assembly GCA_002842505.1). Lineage (GTDB taxonomy): Bacteria > Bacteroidota > Bacteroidia > Flavobacteriales > Flavobacteriaceae > Lutibacter. Next base: position 6,426 of record PHDE01000012.1, read on the forward strand.
ATATATGTTCAGACTATTGGTTAGTTTTTAATATGAATTTCCAAAATCAAAGGATAAGGAGAAGCGAAGCGTATTTTCCAGTGGATTCTTAATTTCTGATGTGTTAAACAAATAAGAAATGTCTAATTTAGAACTTTTAAATTTAAATCCGGACCCTATGGTAAAATATTTACGCGATCCTTTTAAATCACTTTCATTAAAATATCCGGCCCTTAAAGCAAAAGCATCTTCGTACATATATTCCGCGCCCAAACCCCAGGTAACTTCCTTAAGTTCTTCGCTAAATCCACCCGGCGCATCATTAAATGATTTAAAAATACCATTAAAAAAACTTACTTCTTCCTGTTTATATGGCGGTCCGCCGTTCTCTGCCAAAGAAATACTTGGTGTAGGAACCAATAATTTATTGAATTCCACATTAATGCTGACATTATTGCTTCTGTCCAAAATAAAATCAAATCCGCCCCCAACTTTTAAATTTGTCGGAATAAAATTCTCTTGGCCGTCATTTGTGTAGGAAACTTTTGGGCCAATATTTGAAACATTGTAGCCACCTCGCCAAACACCGTTAAAATTGCCATAACTTTTTTCTTCTGATTGAAAATACCCAGAAACATCAACAGCAAAAGTGTTTACTGGCGTTAATGGTGTATCCCCAGATTTAATGCCTAAATCGGAACGAAAATATCTCAAAGTTACACCCATCGAATAGCTTTCGCTTAATTTTAATGCATAAGAGCCATCTAAAGCAAATTCATTTAAATTTTCAGTTCCCAGTTCAAGACCATTGATATCTGTTAATTCAATTTTACCAAGGCTAAAATATTTCAAACTTGCTGCCCAAGCGCTTCTGTCGTCTATTTTATTTGCAAAGCTAAATCCACCCAAAAAAACATCGTTTGTCAATTCACGTAACCAAGGCGTATAAACAATGCCAACCATAAATTGTGCATCCATAAACGCAAATTTTGAAGCATTCCAATGCTGGGAATAGGCATCTGGTGAAGTGGCCACGCCAATATCTCCCATTCCGCCTGCGCGCGCATCAGGAGCAATCAATAAAAATGGGGCTGCTGTAGTTATTGGGTTTGGATTTTCTTGCGCATTCAATCTTACAATTATCATAAAAATCATTAGCGTCAGCCCTATTATCTTTCTCATTAATTTTGTATTTTTAATTAACAAATATCTAATTTTATTTTGAAGTACCTTAGTTTTTCTGCTTTTTTCTGCTTTCCATTATAATTATGGTTCTTAAAAATTTATTTTTAAACCTTAAATCCCACTTTCCTTTAATTGGCTGTTTTAAAAACACAAATCAAAAACAATAAATTGGAATTTTAATTTTCTGCTGCTGATACATAAAAATTTAATGCCTGTATGGAAGTAAAATCGCTGATAACTTCAAAGAAAAAAACGTTGTTTTATCGATATTATTGCAGGAAACCTTAAATAAATAATGATTCAATTTAAGGCCAATTGCCCTAATTAGTTTTAAGAGTTGGGCAATTCATTTTTATGCCATTAAAAAAAAATTTAAGATTAAGAAAATGAGATAATTATACTTTTGAATAGTTAATATTTATAGAAATTTTATATAAATTTCCCCAATGTCGATGTTGTATGCCATTACATTATATGATTATTTTAAAAAAAAATATCCACTTACTGGGAATATCTTATTTTTGGCGTCAAGAAATATAAAAATGTTTGTGTTTTAGAGTGTGTTTTATTAAAAAAATAGCAGTAATCTTGTTATTTAATACAACATTCAATATAATAAAGATTGAAAAGCTTCGTTAGTAAAAGTAGCAGAAATATTTATTAAAATTATTTCTTGCAAAAAAATTAATTTAATGTAAATTGCGGAAAAATATAACCCTAACCAATTTGAAATGAACTTAAAAAATCTAAATAACATTTCTAAGTTACTACTGTTAGCTATTACTGTTGTTTTCTTTGTGAGTTGCCATAACAGAAATCCAAGAAATAATGTATCTCTTACAGGTTGGAGTTCAAAAGATAAAAAAGCAGGTGGTTTTGAAGGAGACAAAAAATATAAAGGACAGGAAGCTCCTCCGGGAATGGTTTTGATTGAAGGCGGCACATTTACTATGGGTCACGTTCAGGACGATGTATTGTTTGACTGGAATACAACACCCGTTCAACAGCAGGTTCGTTCCTTTTATATGGATGAAACTGAAGTGACCAATTCAGAATATCTTTTTTATTTAGATTGGATGGAAAAAGTTTTTCCTCCAAACGACCCAAATTATGCACATATTTACGCGTCCGCCGTTCCTGACACATTGGTTTGGAGAGACGTATTGGGATTTAATGAGTTGCTGACTGAAAATTATTTGAGGCATCCAGGTTATGCCGATTATCCCGTAATTGGCGTTAGTTGGATTCAGGCCACTCAATTCTGTAAATGGAGAACTGACAGGGTGAATGAAAAAATATTGATGGATAAAGGTATTTTAAAACCATTATTTAAGTTAGATTCTTTGGAAGTAAAAGGACAAAATAATTTTAATACCGATACCTATTTAAACAATCCATATAACCTTTTTGACGGAGATTCTACGATCTATAGAAAAGGACTGCCCGACAATACACCACGTAAAAAAGGAGATCCAAAACCTTCAAGAGGATCTTTTACAGGAAGACAGGTTAAGATTTCAGACGGAATATTAAGTTCTAAATTCAGACTTCCAACAGAAGCGGAATGGGAATTTGCCGCAAAGGCTGTTGTTGAAGATCGTGAATATAACAATACCCGTGGAAGAAAAAAATACGCCTGGAGCGGAAAATATACCCGTAGCAAATCGAAAAAATATAAAGGAGACCAATTGGCCAACTTTAAGCAAGGAAAAGGAGATTACAGCGGCGTTCCAGGATGGAGCAATGATGGCGCTGATATTACCATTGCCGTTAAATCGTATGAACCAAATGCATTCGGCTTATATGACATGTCTGGCAATGTTGCCGAATGGGTTGCGGATGTTTACCGACCTATTATTGACAATGAAGCAAATGATTTTAATTACTTTAGGGGAAATATTTTTACAAAAAAGATGATTGATGCCGAAGGAAATGTTGTTATTGCCAATGACCAAAATGTTGAATATGACACCTTAGACAACGGAAACATAGTGCCAAAGGATTTACCGGGAAGCATTAAATATACTCCGGTAACTAAGCGAGATGCCTATATGAGAAATAATTACGAAAAAGCATATAATGTTGACATAAAAGATGGTGATTTGGCTTCAACAAAATTGTACGATAAAAATGAGGAGGATTTAGAAACCAAGCCGCGTATGTATAATTCACCTGTTAAACCAAGAGTTATTGGCGAAAGTGGCTTATTGATGCAAGAATATGACGTTAAAAAAAGAACAACTTTAGTCAGTGATATTACCCGAGTTTACAAAGGTGGTTCTTGGAAAGATATGGAATATTGGCTGGACCCTTCCCAACGAAGGTATTTGCCGGAGTATATGGCGACAAACTATATTGGTTTTAGATGTGCTGCCGACAGAATTGGCCCAATGACCTACAAAAAAAGAAAACCGACAACCACAAAAATAAGATATTAAAACTATTTTTAAAATAAACACTAACCTCACTGAAATTCAGTGAGGTTTTTTTATATTTAAACGATGAATATTGAACAATTATACCAATTATATACACAAACTTATTTAGTAGATACCGATACTCGAAAAATAAGAAAAGGAAGCATGTTTTTTGCGCTAAAAGGCGATAATTTCGATGGAAATGAATATGCGGACGAAGCGCTGAAAAACGGCGCAAATTATGTTGTTATCGATGAAGAAAAATACAATTTGCATCCAAATGCCATTTTGGTTGGCAATGTTTTGGAAACACTTCAAAAGCTGGCTAATTTTCACAGAAAACAACTTGGCATTCCCATTATTTCACTAACGGGAAGCAATGGAAAAACCACCACAAAAGAACTTATCAATTCCGTTTTATCCAAAAAATATATTACTTCCGCCACAACAGGCAATTTAAACAATCATATTGGTGTGCCGCTTACGTTGTTGTCTATGACGCCAAAAACAGAAATTGGCATTGTTGAAATGGGCGCAAATCATTTAAAGGAAATTGAATTTTTATGCAGCATCGCAGAACCGAATTATGGCTTAATTACCAATTTTGGAAAAGCGCATTTGGAAGGATTTGGAAGTTTAGAAGGCGTGATTAAAGCAAAATCGGAATTGTATGATTTTTTAAGAACAGCAAAAGGAACCGTTTTTATAAATACAGATGATGAGTTGCAAGTAAAACAATCGGCGGGCATAAATGCCATTGAATTCAATGGCGGTGCCATTAAATTTATGGAAGCAAATCCGTTTGTGAAAGTTCAATTTAAAAATACGATTATTGAAAGTAACCTCATCGGGAAATACAATTACAGCAATATTGCCGTTGCCGTTGCCGTTGGTAATTATTTTGGCGTTTCCGAAACGCACATTAAAAACGCCATTGAAAGTTATGTTCCATCAAATAACCGCTCACAACTTATACAAAAAGGAACCAATAAAATAATTTTGGACGCCTACAATGCAAATCCGAGCAGTATGCAGGCAGCGCTCGAAAATTTCGCCCAATTAAAGGACGAAAATAAAATAGTGTTTTTAGGCGATATGTTTGAATTGGGAAAAGACAGCGCAACAGAACATCAAAAAATAGCCGATTTGGTGAATTCCCATAACTTTTCAAAAGTTTATTTAATAGGAAAAGCATTTTCCGCAACCAGTGCAAAAAATGCTTTTGTTTCTGAAAGTTTTGAATCTTTCAAAAATTCAACTAATTATTCAAATATTAACAATGCCACAATTCTAATTAAAGGATCTCGTGGTATGGCTTTAGAAAGATTGTTAAACCTTCTCTAATTTTATTTTTTCTCTGTGGTATTCTATCAAGCCATCAATAGGACGTCTCACAATATTTCCTATTTCAACCATATAATATCTTGCAACATCATTGATAATGTCTTGGGAAAAGAAAGCAATTGAGCCCACAAAATGAACAGGAACATTTGCTGATTCAGCATAAGGCAGTATTCTATTGGCAAAAAATTCCTTGACACCTTTTTGCAACACCTTATTAAAATAAGGGGTGCGGTCATTTTTGAAAATGAATTCGGCAAAATGAGCTAAATAGGCATTCGGGTTTTCCTCTTTATAAATATTCCTTTTTATGGTATCTGCATCCAAATCAAATTGCTCTTCAAAAAGTTTTGCAATGACTTTTGGCATTTTATGGTAATAATAATCTCTCAGTAATTTTTTACCGAAATAATTGCCGCTGGCTTCATCCATTAAAATATAACCCAATGAAGGAACTCTCACATCAACATTTTTCCCGTCAAAATAACAACTGTTTGATCCTGTTCCCAAAATACAAACAATTCCGGGCTTTGTGGTTACGGCATAAACTGCGGCAAAAGTATCTTCTTTAACAACAATTTCAGCATTTTTAAAAAATGATTCAAATATAGATTTCAAAAGCGATGTCAATCTCTCTGTTCCGCATCCGGCGCCATAAAAATAAACCTCGGTTACTTTGTCTTTGTAACTTGTGATATCTTCATTGGTCTGAATTCTGGTCTTCAATAAATCGGCAGACAATATTTCCGGATTTAATCCTTCAGTTCTAGTCTTGAAAACTTGTTTTCCAGATTTATCCAGTAAAATCCAATCGGCCTTTGTGGAACCTCCATCTGCTATTAGAATCATTTTTTATTTTTCTTTATTATTTTACAGAATGAATGTAAGTGGCCAAATCAACTAATTTTGTTGAATAACCAAATTCATTGTCGTACCAAGACACCAATTTAAAGAAATTATCATTTAAGGCAATGCTTGCACCTGCATCAAAGATACTTGTTCTAGGTTCAGAAACAAAATCTTGTGAAACTACCGCTTCATCAGTATATCCTAAAATACCTTTTAATTCATTTTCAGAAGCGTATTTTAAAGCAGCTTTAACTTCTTCAAAAGTAGCCGATTTTTCGGTTCTTACCGTTAAATCAACAACCGATACATCAGCAGATGGGATTCTAAAAGACATTCCTGTTAATTTCCCGTTCAATTCAGGGATTACTTTTCCAACAGCTTTAGCAGCTCCTGTAGAGGAAGGGATTATATTGTTTAAGGCACTTCTTCCGCCTCTCCAGTCTTTTTTGGAAGGACCGTCAACTGTTAATTGCGTTGCAGTTGTTGCGTGAACAGTGGTCATTAAACCTTCAACAACACCAAAGTTGTCATGAATAACTTTTACCAAGGGCGCCAAACAGTTGGTTGTGCAAGATGCATTTGACACAATAGTGTCTTTTGCAGTAATTTTTTTATGGTTTACGCCCATCACAAACATTGGTGCATCAGCAGATGGCGCTGAAATAGCCACTTTTTTGGCTCCTGCAGTAATGTGTTTTTGGGCACCTTCTAAATTTGTAAAAATACCGGTACAGTCTAAAACAATCTCCGCCCCTACTTCATTCCATTTTAAATCTTCTGGATTGCGCTCTGCGGTAATTCTGATTTCGTTTCCGTTAACAACCAAGTTTCCGTTTTTCACTTCTACAGTTCCGTCAAATCTTCCGTGAACAGAATCGTATTTTAACAAATAAGCCAAATGGTCCACATCCAACAAATCATTAATTCCCACCACTTGTATGTTTGGTCTTGTAACTGCCACTCTAAAAGCAATTCTTCCTATTCTCCCAAATCCGTTAATTCCAATTTTAATTGTTGACATATTTCTTGTTTTAATTAATTATTCAATTTTATACTGAAGTTATTTCAGCGACTTTAAGTAATTCTTTATTGATATCGTTGTTCATTTTTATGGCTTTATCCAAATCAACTTTTGAAATTTGATTATTGGTAATGCCAACCATAACGCCTGTTGACCTGTCCAATAATGCTTCAACTGCCGCCACACCCAATCGGCTCGCCAGCACCCTGTCATAACAACTTGGAGAACCTCCGCGTTGCATATGCCCTAAAACAGAAACCCTGATATCGTAATAAGGGAAGTTTTCATTGATATAATCGGCCAGTTCAAACACACTTTTACCAATTTTATCGCCTTCTGAAACAACTACAATACTGCTTGTTTTTCCGTTTTCCTTACTTTTTTTAAGAGATTCCACCAACCTGTCCAATCCCAAATCTTTTTCCGGAATCAAAATTTCTTCAGCACCAGAGCCAATTCCTGAATTCAAGGCGATAAACCCAGCATCACGTCCCATCACTTCAATAAAAAACAATCTGTTATGGGAACTTGCGGTATCGCGAATTTTATCAATCGCTTCCACAACGGTGTTTAGCGCGGTGTCGTAACCAATTGTATTATCAGTTCCGTAAATATCATTGTCAATAGTTCCAGGAATTCCGACAATTGGAAAATTAAATTCTTCAATAAATCTTAAACCACCGGTAAAAGTACCGTCTCCTCCAATAAGAATCAAAGCGCCAATTCCTGCTTCTTTTAAACTGTTATGTGCCTTGGCCCTACCTTCCACTGTCCTAAATTCATTGGAACGGGCAGATTTCAAAATTGTGCCTCCTTTATTGATAATATTGCTTACGTGACGTGCGGAAAGCGTTTCAAAATCGCCTTCAATCAAACCTTGATAGCCTCTATAAACGCCAACACATTCAACCCTGTAATAAGTACAAGCTCTTACAACTGCCCTAATTGCTGCATTCATTCCGGGAGAATCTCCTCCCGACGTTAAAACTGCTATCTTTTTTATTGGTTCATTCATGGGTTAAAAATATTGTTACAAAGTTACTTTTAAATGTATTTTTAGCCTACGAAACTGCTTAATATTCACTAAAACGATTTCGTTGCATAAAGCAAGATAAGGAGTTTATTTTAAACTCCTTATCTTGCTTTTATGTTATAGGTGTTATTTTGGTTATATGTTAATTGTTTTGACTTTCACGATTAAATTTTTGGAACGGACAGGTCGCGACCTGTCCCTACTTTCAGGCCAAATAAATTAATCTATCAAAATTTTATATTCCCAAGCCTTAAGTACTATTGGTTTATTTTTTGAAAAAATTATTTTTTCATTGGTAAAAGAATCCATCGATTCCCCTTCTTTTTCACTTGTAAAAGAGACCTCTTTATTTGACAAATTAGCCATAAAAGTGAGTTTATCTCCTTCCTTTTCCCTTGAAAATATTAAAATATTTTTATTATCAGAAGTGTTAATTTTTTTATATGAGGCTGCATTTTTACCGCCGTTTAGTGCTTTATTGTTGTTTTTTAGTTCTCCTAATTTTACCAATAACGGCCATACATTGCCTTTTATTTTAGAGATGGTGTCTTTTTCAAAAAAACGCAATCGTTTATTCATGTCATATTCCTGGCCGCTATAAATCAAAGGCATTCCAGGTGCGCAATAAGATAATGCAAGCATCACTTCAGAAGCGTCTCCCATACGTTCTTTCACGGTTCCGCTCCAAGAATTTTCATCATGATTGGTCACAAAATTCATTAAAATATCGTCTTTTTGATACAAGGTGTCAATTTGGGCCATTCTTTCATCCCAATTTTTAACCGTTTCCTTACCTTGTGCAATGGCATTCATTCTATGGTGCGTATCCCAGCCATAATCCATATCAAAAGCTTTTTCCAGCAAATTTGGCTCCCAAGCTTCAGCCAACATAAAAACAGGTTTTATTTTTTTTAATTCAGTTACTGTATTTTCCCAAAAATCAAGCGGAACCATACCTGCAACATCACATCTAAATCCGTCTATATCAGCTTCTTTTAACCAATATTTCATATCCTCCAACATTTCTGTACGCATTTCCTTATTGTCGTAATTCAAATCTGCAACATCTGTCCAGTCTGTTCCAACAGTATGGGTAATTTCTCCTTTTTCGTCTTTGGTGTAATACTCAGGATGGCTTTTTAACCACACATGATCCCAACCTGTATGGTTTGCAACCCAATCAAGAATTACATACATTCCATTTTTATGGGCGGTATTCACCAAATTTTTTACATCATCTAAATTTCCAAATTCAGGATTCACTTTGGTATAGTCGGAAATCGCGTAATAACTGCCTAAAGTTCCTTTACTTTTTGTGGTTGAAATTGGATAGATGGGCATTACCCATATAATTTTTACGCCAAGTTCCTTTAATTTAGGAATATCTTCGGTAAATTTTTCAAAGGTTCCTTCAGGTGAATACTGACGAATATTTGCTTCATAAATTACTGCATTTTCCAATGATTCGTTTGAAATTGGCATGATGGAATCCATAGTATTATTATTAGATTGAATGTCTTTAGTTTCTGTTTTACAAGAAGCCAAAATAATTAGTGATACAATAAAAAGTGCTTTTTTCATAATTAATTATTTCTTGATTTGTTTTATACTTATGGCGAAACCTCCACCTGGAGCCAACTTTAATTTTAAATTGGATTGGTTGTTGATTTCAATTTTTCTGATGTTAATGGCGGTCGGATTTTTATTCCAGTCTGCATCTTTTCCATCTTCATAAATAATGGCTTCATAAGTTGTTCCCGGACTTAAGAAATCAAATGTGAGTTCCATTTCTCTTGCATTTTCATCGGTAATTCCGCCCACAAACCAATTTTCGGTTCCTCTTTCTTGTCTTGCAATGGTTACGAAATCGCCAACTTCGCCATTTAAAACCTTGGTTTGAATCCAATCTACGCCAACATCTTTTATAAACTGAAAAGCGGGATTTCCTTCATAATTTTCAATTAAATCGGCAGCCATTTGCACTGGACTGTAAATGACCACATACAACGCCAATTGTTGGGCGATGGTTGTGTTTACCTGATTGTCTTTTTTCCACTTGTCGAATTTAATGTCGAAAATTCCCGGCGTAAAATCAATTGGTCCGGCCAACATTCTGGTAAAAGCAACTATTGATAAATGTTCTGGCGGATTTCCTCCGTCTGAAGCCCAAGCGTTAAATTCCTGTCCGCGCAAACCTTCCCTTGAAATGGTGTTAGGATATGTTCTTCTCAAGCCTGTGTCTTTAATTGGTTCATGCGCATTAATGGCGACTTGATATTTTGCCGCTTTAATCACCGCATTGTTATATTGATTCACCATATATTGTCCGTGATGATATTCACCTTTTGGCAAAATTTTACCGACATAACCAGTTTTAACGGCGTGTATTCCCAAACTTTGCATTAAAGCATAAGCGGTATCTTGCTGTTTCTCGTAGGTTTCTGTTGCTGCTGAAGTTTCGTGATGCATAATAATTTCAACACCCTTTTCTTTACCGTAACGTACCACTTCTTTTAAATCGTAATCAGGATAAGGTGTCACAAAATCGAAAACGCCTTCGCGGTCTTCAAATCCGATCCAATGTTCCCAACCGGTATTCCAGCCTTCAACCAAAATAGCGCCGATATTATTTTTTGCTGAAAAATCTATAAATGCTTTGGCATTTTCCGTGGTGGCTCCATGTTTTCCATGTGGTTTTGCATCTGTGGTAAATGAGGTCATATCTTGTTGGGCGCTATAATCCCAAGTAGATTTCCCCAAATGCATTTCCCACCAAATCCCTGTATATTTTGTCGGTTTAAACCAAGAAACATCCCCAATTTTATTGGGTTCATTTAAATTAACAATCAATCTGGATTCAATTAAATCGCCTGCTTTTTCCCCAATTTGAAGGGTTCTCCAAGGCGTATGAAAAGGAACTTCTCTTTTAACTTTATAGCCTGTGCGCTCAGAGCCTACCAATTCACTGGTCATAGACAAATTTTCTTTGTCTATTTTTAAGGTCATGTCTGAATAATCTATCAAACCTGCTTCATGAAAACTCAAATACAAACCCTCATCCGTTTTCATGGTAACTGGTGTATTTACTGCATTTTCAGGAATATAAGTTTGTGCTAAATTTGGATGATTTGCTTTTGAAAGCGCATCAATTTCCGTAAACTTTGAAGTGTTGTATAAATGCTCATAAATATCCCAATCGCCTGGAGCCCACCAAACTTTATGATCTCCAGTTAAATTAAACTGAGTATTTTCATCGGTTATGATCACTACGGAAAGATTTTCTTGCTCAGGAAACTCATAGCGAAATCCCAATCCGTCATTATAAACCCTGAAAACAATCGTCAGTTTTCGTTTTAAATCCGCTTTTTCCTGAAGCTCAATTTTCAACTCCTTATAATTGTTTTCAACCTTGGTTTGTTCTCCCCAAGGCATTTCCCAAACTTCGTTGAAGTCGCTTGTTGTTGCATTTGTGATTTCAAAGTTGTCTTTAAAAGAAGTCATATCTTTTAAATCGAAGCCGCCGAAAGTTGAAGTTTTTATGACTTCCTTATTTTTGAAGGTGACCAAATAGGTTGGTTCGCCTTTTTCAGTTAAGTTAAATTCAACTTTAACATTATCGTTTGGCGAGGCAATATTCGTTTGCCATTCACGCTGTTTTGAACAGGAAAAAAGCAAAATACTGATTAAAACTAAACTCAATTTTAAATTATAATTCATTTTTTATTAATTTTTAATTTCTAATAAAACTATCGAAAATGGCGTATTTAAACTTACCATTCTGTTTTTAACAATCACTTCTGTATTGGAATAAGCATCAACCAAAACAGCATTTTCCACAAATACATCACCAATATTTAGCTGTTTTTCGCCTTTGCTTAAATCCAAGCCAACAACTACGGCATCCTTAAAATCTCCTTTTAAATAGGTTCTTTGAAAAACATAAGGTTGTTTGCTTATCATTTTATGGATTCCTGCACCAACAGCAAGATGGTTATTTCTAAATTTACCCAATTTTTGCCAATGCGTCAAAATTTCTTTGGTTTGTAACCTATTTGCAATTTCGTCCCAATTCATATTGGAACGCAAAGTAGCATCACCAGTGGCACCTTCAATAGTCAGTGAACGGGCAGATTCATCACCATAATAAACTTGAGAAGTTCCAGGGCACAATAATAATTTGGTGGCAGATTCAAAAGATTTCTTTCTTTCTTTGTCGAAAGGATCACCATCATCGTGTGAACTGATATAATTTAAAACACCAAATCCTTTTAAATCATTTTGCAAAATGGAATCATATTTTGAAAAAAGCGCTTCATAAGAATTAAGTTGGGCAGCATTCCATTTGAATTCAAAATTGATCAAACTGTTAAAACCATTCTTAAAATAATTAACCTTTTTGTCGCCAAAGTCAAAAAGTTGCCCATTGGAGATGCTGTAATTATAAACCTCTCCAACCAAATAAAAATTAGTTGAATCTAATACTTTAGCGGGATTATTTTTTTTCCATTGATTAAAAGCATAATCACATTCATTTTTAAATTCGCCCCAAACATTTTCTTCCATATGCTTAACGGTATCGGCACGATAACCATCAATGCCAAATTCTGTGATATAATCCGTCAGCCATTTAATAATGTAATATTTTGGTGCTCTAGGGTACCCGGTTCTTTTAAAAAAATCGTCCAATTCCTTCATCTCCTGGTCGTATCTTCCCTCCGCTTTCCATTTTTCAGCCAAATGTTTCGGAATTTCAACATTTTCTTCACTTTCAGTTTTAATATCAGGAAGATTTTTAACCAAAGTACAGGCTGTGGTAGATTCGTAGGTTTGATAATCACATTGCGGACCGGTTCTAACCCAATCTTCAGGCCAAACCTTGTCAAGATTTGTTACAGGACCGGTATGATTAATTACGGCATCTAACACAATTCTAATCCCGTTTTTATGTGCAACTTCAACTAAATTCCTCAACGCTTCCTCAGACCCAAAATTAGGATCTAATGTGGTCCAATCTTTTGTCCAATATCCATGATAGGCAAAAGTTAACCCGGTTCCTTCATCAACAGAACCATGAATTTGTTCAACAATTGGTGTTAACCAAATTGCATTAATACCTAAATTATTAAAATAACCCTCTTCAATTTTTTGGGTAATTCCTTTAATATCGCCACCTTCAAATCCTCTTAATTTAGCACCCACACGAGTTCTACTGAAGTTCAAGTCATTTGAAACATCACCATTATTAAATCTGTCTGTTAACAAAAAATAAATGTTTGCACCTTCCCATAGAAATGGTTTTTCAGTATTGTTTATTGTCAAAATTTTATCTTGTTTTTTATTAGAACAACTTATTGAAACAATCAATAATAGAATGAATAAATATTTTTTCATTAATGAGTTAATTTAATTTTTATCTTTTTTACCGAAGGATTATTTAATAAAACAGAAATTAATAAAGTCTGATTATTTTCATCCCAAGTAAAAATATTGCCTGATACTTTTTTTGGCTTTTTTGAAATATTATGAATTAGTAAGTTAATCATTTTTTTAGAAAATTGATAATTTTTACCAATTTTTGATTCAATTTCTATTACTAATTGATTGTTCTTGTATTCGCTTTCAAAATTCAAAATCTCATACATTCCTTTTTCAAAAGCATTTGGCGTTTCGCCGTCATCATTATACAAATGTCCTTCGCTTTCTTTAACGCTTTCATCGAAATAAAAATGCAAATTGAAGGATTTTAAATGGTACAAACTTGTATTTTGAACGACTTGAATTCTCGGAATAAAAGCGCCGCCGCGAACATAAACCGGAATGCTTTCTTCCTTTAAAGAAATCGATTTTGTTTGTCCGCCCCCAACTTTTTCATCGGTATAAAAATTAAACCAATTTGAGTTTTCAGGGAAATAAACAGCCTGCTCATTTAAACCTGATTGTACCACCGGACTCACCAAAAAACTGTCGCCCCACAAATAAGTTTTGTCATTGGTGAAAGCGTTTGCATTGACATCTTCAAAAAATAACGGTCGCATTAAAGGCGTTCCATTTTGGTTGTTGTCAAAAGCCAACGTATAATTATAAGGCAACAAACTGTAACGCAATTCAATCGATTTCTTTGCCAATGCCTTTGTTTTTGGGTCCCTGAAAACAGGTTCAGAAGGAACGTCTTCTTGTGCGTGCGCACGATAAATAGGCTGAAAAACACCGTATTGCAACCAGCGCGTATACAATTCATCATCTAAATTGGCACCGGCAAATCCACCCAAATCGGAATGCATAAATGCCATTCCTTGCATTCCCATTTGTAGGGCAATTTCGGGTTGTGACTGCAATCCGCCCCAACTTCTGCTCACGTCTCCCGACCAAGGAATCATTCCGTAATGCTGGGAACCGGAATATCCGGCGCGCATTAAAATAAACGGGCGTTGGTTTGGGAATTCTTTTTCATAGCCTTCAAAAACAAGTTTCGCCCAATTGTGGCCGTAAATATTGTGAACCTCATCTGCAGAGCCTGTTGCGTGTTGCAAATCGGATGGATGCACTTCTGGCTCGCCCAAATCTCCCCACCAGCCTGCAACGCCATAATCGGCAAATTTTTTGTAAACTTGCCAAAACCATTCTTTTCCTTCAGGTTTAAAAATGTCTATAATTCCTGTGTTTCCGAAGTAAAAATCATAAGCATAAGGCTTGCCTTCTTTGGTTTTTCCCAAAATATCCTTTTCAACAGCTTCGGCCCATTTGCCGGAAGTGGTCAACACAAAAGGTTCTGTAATTAAAATAGTTTTTACGCCTTTTCCCTTTAAATCGGCAATCATTTTCTTCGGATCAGGAAACGAATCTTTTAAAAACTCGAAATTTCCCATCGTGCCTTTTAGTTCTTTTCCAAACCAATATAAATCTATAATAACAGCATCAACCGGAATTTTTTCTTCCAAGAATTTATCAATGGTGCTGATGGTTTCTTGTTGCGAATGGTAACCAAATCGGCTTGAGAAATTTCCCAAAGCCCAACGCGGAATCATCGGTTGTTTGCCAGTTAAACTGGTGTATTGGTTGATTAAATCTTTCCAATTATCACCTGCAACCACCTGATAAGTTTTTCTGCCGGAAATAGTTTCGTATTGCAAAGAATTGTCCTTTTTACTGTCCAAATCCAAATAACCGACGGGCGCATTGTCGAAATGCACCGCATATAAATTGGAAGAATACACCAAAGGCATCGTGAAATTCATCAATTCCGAACGAGTTTCGTAGCCGTAATGTGCTCGGTTATACAATTGCAACCGGTTTCCGCGTCGGTTCATTCCCAAAGCGCGGGCGCCGCCGCCGTATAAAATTTCATTGTTCGTTAAATTGAAATCCAATGTTTCATATTCTTCGGTTTTAACGTAGCCTTTTCTTTCAGAAATTAATGGTTTATTCTTATAAAAATATAAAATCTGGAATGGATTTTTAATGATTTCAACACTTATTCCTGAAGATTTTAGCTGAATTAAATTTTCACTTTCAGTCACTTTGAAAGTTACATTTTCAGGTTCTAAAACCACCGCGTGGGAATTTGGATTGTAAACTTCCCCGTTTGGAATAAAGGAAGTTTCGACAATTTTTATTGAATAGGGTTTTATTTGAAAAATGCCATCATTGGTTTTTATTTCAATAATTGCATTTTTTTGATTCAGGGAAACAAATTTTCTGTTGGCGTTCTGTGCATTTAAAAATGAACTTCCTGCAAGAAGAAAAAGTAGAAAAATTTTAGCTAACTTCATTTAGTTTTTATTAAATAATGGTGTCCTAATTAAAATTTGTAACCAATCGGTCTTTTGTCAGGTCGTCTATATAACCATCAGATTGTTGATTCTTTTTAACGCAAGGTTCGCAAAGAATTACGCAAAGTTCGCAATTTTGTTTACTTTGCTGTTGATTTTTAGCTGTTATGGACTTGGCTTATTTTCAACGGCTTTCTTGCGACAAATTTAAACTACTGATATTTTATATCTTACAATTGTCAATTAGTTCAGTTTATAATTTTGTTGTTAAAACAATAACACCTTTTGAACCTATTTCTAAAGTGTTTTCAAAGATAAATGCTTCTTCAGAGATGATGTTTTTAACTTGTTTTCCATTTAATCCCACTTCTTCAAACCTGTTTAAATTTAATGAAATCGGCTTTTCATTTTTGTTCAAAATCACCGTCGCTATTTCGTCATTTTTAATTCTGAAAAGTACATAAACGCCATTTTCAGGCGCAAAATGAATTGTTTTTCCTGAATGGATGGCCTCGCTGTTTTTACGATAATTCAACACTTTTTTCAGAAATAATTGCATTTCTGCTTGGTCGGCGGTTAAGTTTTCACCTGTAAAACCATTTACTTTATCATCCTTCCAACCACCAGGAAAATCGGTTCTAATCAATCCGTGATCGCCTGGTTTCGCACTGTTTTGCATTAAAATTTCGGTTCCATAATACAATTGCGTAATTCTTGGCAATGCAAGCATATAACCTAACGCCATTTTGGTATTTACCACATTTTCTTTTAATTGGGTGAAAATTCGGTCCATATCGTGATTGTCCGGGAAAATCATTATTTTGCTCGGATTGGCATAAGAAAAATCGTTTGCCAAACCTTCATACATTTTTACAAAACCTTTGTCCCAGCTTTCTGTTTCAGTCAAGGCATCAACAATGGCTTTTTGCATCGGGAAATCCATCGTTGAAGATAAATTGGAAACATAACCGTCCTTGTTTTTTTGGCCTTGCTGCCAGTAACCAACCAAAAGCGGATTTAAGCTCCATTCTTCGCCAACAATACTGAAATTCGGATATTCATTTATAATGGCTCCTGCCCAATCACTCATAAATTGTTTGTTCGGGTACGGATAAGTATCTTGACGAATACCACCCAAATCGAGGGTTTCTATCCACCAAATACTGTTTTGAATCAGGTATGTTGCCAGCAAAGGATTTCGTTGGTTTAAATCGGGCATGGAAGAAACAAACCAGCCTTCGCTCATTAAATCTCTGTCTTTTATGGAAGCATAAGCATCCTGATTTGTGGTTCTTCTATGATTGGTGACCACGATGTTATTTTTTAAATATTCATCCTGATAGTTCACCCAATCATTGGCCGGCAAATCTTTCATCCACCAATGTTCGAGTCCTATATGGTTTGCAACCTGATCCATTATCAGTTTAATTCCTTTGTTTTTAGCGCTTTTCGACAATTCAACATATTCTTCCATCGTTCCAAAACGCGGATCAACTTGGTAAAAATCGGTCATCGCATACCCGTGATACGAAGCATTTTTCATATCATTGGTCAGTACCGGCGTTGGCCAAATAGCCGTGAATCCCATCTCATTTATATAATCCAAATGATTGGTGATTCCTTTGATATCGCCGCCGTGGCGTCCATAATCATCTTTTCTGTTGATGGTTTTTTCGTTCATCGTTTTTACCACATCATTGGTAACATCACTATTAGCAAAACGATCGGGCGTGATTAAATAAATAACATCCGAGCTGTTGAAACCTTCCCTTAATTTTGAATCTTTGTTCCTTTCTTTTAATTCATAGGAAACAGAAAAATTGTTTCTTTTCCCTTTTTTTGAAAAGTTGATGTTGAATTTTCCTGAAACCGCTTTGGACAAATCTAAATTCAGAAACAAATAATTGCTGTTCTCTGTTTTCTTGATGGCTAAAATCTGAATTTTTTCGTCATCAACAGAAGGCGTAAACTGCGAAATGTCTTTACCGTAAATCAACAATTCCAACTGATTTTGATTCATTCCAACGTACCAAAACGGCGGTTCAATTCTATCTATTTTTTGGGCATATAATGAACTGCCTAAAATGAAAAGCATTAGGAAACAAAGATTTTTCATAAGTCGTTATTTAAGAATTATACAGTAACCAAGTGATTCGACGGAATTAAAACTTCTTTGGAATTAATTCTCATTTTAATTTCATTTTCCGATTCATTAAAGAATCTGCATTCGGTCTGACTTTTATATACCTTGACAATATTTCCCCTGAAATTAATGGTAAACGAATACGATTTCCATTCTTCAGGAATTTGCGGATTGAAGCTTAACACACCATCTTCCCAAACGCGCATACCGCCAAATCCCTGAACAATGGACATCCAAGTTCCTGCCATACTGGTAATGTGGCAACCTTCGTGAACTTCGTGGTTGTAATCGTCTAAATCCAAACGGGAAGTCCGCACATATTGCTCATAAGCTTTTGGCATTCTGTCTATGGAAGCCGCCAAAATGGAGTGAACACAAGGCGACAATGAAGATTCATGAACCGTTAATGGCTCATAAAAATCGAAATGATGTTCTAAATCTTTCTTGGGGAATTTATTTTCAAAAAAGAACATACATTGTAAAACATCGGCTTGTTTGATATAACAAGAGCGCAAAATGCGATCCCAAGACCATTTTTGGTTGATGGGTCTTTCGAAAGTTGACAATTCAGCCACCGGAATTAATTCCTTGTCCAAAAATCCGTCCTGTTGCAAATAAACATTGTGTTCCAAACTAAAAGGAAAATACATGTTTTCAGCAACCTGCAACCATTTTTTAGTTTCTTCATCAGTTAATTTGGTTTTGCCCATCACGCGCGCAAAATCTTCAGGATATTCATTTTCTACCCTATTTAAACATTCTGCTGCATATTGAATGCACCATTTTGCCAAATAATTGGTGTAAAAATTGTTGTTAACGTTGTTTTCGTATTCGTTCGGACCCGTAACGCCTAAAATGACATATTGATTTTTTGCTTCAGAAAAATTGGCGCGCTGGTGCCAAAAACGTGCAACGGCAATCATTACTTCCAGTCCAAATTTTGGAACATACTCAAAATCCTGCGTAAAATTTACATAATTGTAAATTCCGTAAATCATTGCGCCGTTTCTGTGGATTTCCTCAAAAGTAATTTCCCATTCATTGTGGCATTCTTCGCCGTTCATCGTCACCATCGGATACAAAGCCGCTCCGTTTTTAAATCCGAGTTTTTGCGCATTTTCAATGGCTTTATCCAACTGATTGTAGCGATACAGCAATAAATTTTTGGCAACGCTGGCATCTTTTGTCGCCATATAAAAAGGAATGCAATACGCTTCTGTGTCCCAATAAGTGCTTCCGCCATATTTTTCGCCGGTAAAACCTTTCGGGCCAATATTTAGCCTTGCATCAGTTCCCAAATAGGTTTGGTTCAACTGAAAAATATTGAATCTTATGCCTTGTTGCGCTTTTACGTCACCTTCAATAACAATGTCGGCCGTATGCCAAATAGTTGCCCAAGATTTTTTCTGGCTGTCCAAAAGTTGTGAAAATCCTAAATTATAAGCTTGTTTAACATTATTAAAAGCAGCCTCAATCAATTCCTCTTTTGCGCAATTTAAAGAACTTACGCAGCTCCCATATTTGTAAATTGTGGCAGTATCGCCTTTTGAAACAGCTAACTTATACATGTAATGCAACGATTTTTCTTCAGCTTTGGTTTGTTGTGAAACCTCAACTTTTTGATTGTTTAAAGCAAAAGAAATTTCCATCGCGGTTGCCACGTGAAATTCGGTTTTTAAAGTTTTTGAAAGAATGCAACCGTTATTTTTGCCGTTGACAATTTTTAGAATTTCCCAAAAATATTCATCGTAATTGGAATCTTCATTGACGATTCCTGCATCTATATAAGGTGAAAAAGTAATTTCCCCTGAAAAATTTATTGCTTTTACGGCATATTCAATAGCGCCTGTTTCATTGTATTCCAAACTGATAAAACGCTTTGTCGCAACTTCAATTTCTTCGCCGGTTTCAAGAATTGCGTTAAAAGAACGGCCCAACCAGCCTTCTTTCATATTCAATTCCCTTCTGAAATTTGAAACTTCACAAGTATTTAAATCCAGTTGTGTTTCATTGATTTGAATTTCAATGCCAATCCAATTTGGCGCATTCAATACTTTGGCAAAATACTCGGGATAGCCATTTTTCCACCAGCCAACTCTCGTTTTATCGGGATAATAAATACCGCCGATATAACTTCCCTGAAAGGTTTTTCCTGTATAATTTTCTTCAAAATTGGCACGTTGTCCCATGGATCCATTTCCAATACTGAACAAACTTTCTGAAGCTTCAACATTTGCGGGATCAAAGCCCTCTTCTACAATTGACCATTCGTAAGGCTTAATATAATCTTTGTTCATTTTCTTTAAATCATTAGATTTTTTAAAAAATCGGGCGTCATGGCTGTCAAATCTTTAAAAACATAATCTGCTTCATTCAACACATTTTCATCTCCAATTCCTATACTGATCATTTTTGCGGCATTAGCTGCCTGTATTCCTGCAATGGCATCTTCAACAACCACGCAATTTTCTGGATTCATCCCTAATTTTTTGGCGCCGATTAAAAATACTTCGGGATCGGGTTTTGCTTTAGAAACATCATTCCCGTCAACAATGGCGGTAAACCTGTTCAAAAGTCCAACTTTCTCCAAAATTAACGGTGCGTTTTTACTGGCTGAACCCAAAGCGTATTTTAGGTCGTTCAACTCTAAAAAATTCAACAAATCATTTACGCCGGGCAAAATTTCTTCGGAAGTCATTTTATTGACATATTCCAAATATTCTTTATTTTTTTGAAGCAACAACACTTGCTTTTTTTCTTCGGATAAATTTACTTTCCCGATAGACAATAAAATTTCGAGTGATTTAATTCGGCTCACGCCTTTCAAAAGTTCATTTTGTTCCTCGGTAAATTCAAAACCCAAAGTGTTCGCTAAATTTCTCCAGGCTAAAAAGTGATACTTTGCCGTATCTACAATTACGCCGTCTAAATCAAATATGAATGCGATTTCTTTTTTCATTAATTTTTTATTAGTTCAACTGAATCATCAACATCTTTCACCCTTACCACCAATATTGCTGCAATTAAAAATGAAATTCCGCTGACAACTAAAGCATAAATAGCATCTCCTCCATAAAAATATTTCACCATTGGTCCACCGATTAATGCATTGATAATTTGTGGGATTACAATAAAGAAATTAAAAATTCCCATATAAACACCCATTTTTTTAGGTGGAATAGATCCTGCCAAAATTGCGTAAGGCATTGCTAAAATACTTGCCCAGGCAATTCCCACGCCAAGCATGGAAAGAATCAGCCAATTTTCATCTGGCATAAAATAGACTGAAATTAATCCGATTCCACCAATTACCAATGAAAAAGCATGGGTTCTTTTTCTGCCAAACTTTTTTGCAATTGCTGGTAAAAAGAAAGCATATACCGCTGAAACAGCATTGTAAACACCAAATAAAATACCCACCCAATCACCGGCAATATTGTAAGCCAAACTGTGATTGTCATCCAATGCCAATCCGTAAATATGATGTGCAATTGCAGGCGTTGCAAACACCCACATTCCAAACAAGCCAAACCAGGAAAAAAATTGAACCGAACTCAATTGTCGCATTGTTAAAGGCATTTTCCTGAAATCGGAAAATATATTTAACAAACTCGATTTTTCTTCAGCACCAACCTCATCAAGCTTTGATTCCGGAAATTGTGCTATTTCTTCAGGAGAATATTCTTTAGTGGTAAATACCGTAATCAAAATACTGATGACTAAAACTGCGGCGCCAATAATAAAGGAAAGGATTAAATTTGTTGGCACTTCACCAGCCGGCGCTTCGTTTAAAACGCCAAACCAATTTGTTAAAACATAAGGCAACCAAGAACCTACCACAGCTCCTATACCTATTAATACAGTTTGAACACTAAATCCGAGTGTTCTTTGGTCTGAAGGCAAAATATCTGCCACCAAAGCCCTAAAAGGTTCCATGGCCACATTAAATGATGCGTCCATAATCATCAGCATTCCGGCGCCAACCCATAAGGAAGGCATAATAGCGATGAACATATCGGCGTTAGGCATTAACACCAACCCAACAGATGCCAATAAGGCGCCAGTTAAAAAATAGGGACGTCTTCTTCCCAATTTCGTCCAAGTTCTGTCGCTGTAATAACCAATAATGGGTTGCACTATTAAACCAGTTAAAGGCGCAACAATCCAAAACCAAGACAATTCATGGACATCGGCTCCAAAGTTTTGCAATATTCTACTGGCATTGGCATTTTGCAGCGCAAAACCCATTTGAATTCCGAGGAAACCAAAACTCATGTTCCAGATATCCCAGAAACTTAGTTTCCGTTTTTCCATAATGTTAGTGTTAAAAAAATAAATAATACAACCTAAAGCCGATAAGCTTTAATTGTTTTTGTGTGAAGTGTGAAAAATAGTACGAGGCAAATATATAAATTAATTTTTAAGTTGGAAGTTTTTTGAAATAAGATTTTAGCAAAAAAATCAACAATTTAGCACTACAACGTTGGAGTTATGAAGTTGAAGGCTGAAGGCTGAAAGCTGAAGGCTGAAAGCTGAAGGCTGAAAG
This sequence comes from Bacteroidetes bacterium HGW-Bacteroidetes-3, assembly GCA_002842505.1. GTDB lineage: Bacteria > Bacteroidota > Bacteroidia > Flavobacteriales > Flavobacteriaceae > Lutibacter. The sequence continues at coordinate 28,709 of PHDE01000012.1, forward strand.
CTGAAGGCTGAAAGCTGAAGGCTGAAGACTGAAAGCTGAAAGCTGAAGGCTGAAAGCTGAAGGCTGAAGACTGAAAGCTGAAAGCTGAAGGCTAATACTATTATTTGTATTTTAAAGAATAAAAGGTAGTATCCAATAAACTGTGTAAACATAAAAAATCTCGGGGTTCAAGAACTTTAAGCTTTGAACTTTGAACTTTGAACTTTGAACTTTGAACTTTCAGCTTTGAGCTTTGAGCTTTGAGCTTTGAGCTTTTAACTATCAAGCGTCGATTTCCTGATTTTTAAATTGGTTGAAATAACTACTTTTTGAAATTCCTTTGGAGCTGTATTCTCAATTCTGTTTATTAATAATTCCGCGACTTGTTTGCCCATTAAAAATCCGTGTTGCTCAACACAAGTTAAAGGAGGATCGGTAAATTCAGAAATTAATCCGCTTGTGAAACCAATAATAGCAATATCATCAGGAATTGACAAACCCTTTTCTTTGGCAATTTTTAAAGCGATGGCTGCATAAATTTCGTTAACGGCCAAAATGGCATCTGGCGGATTGGCCACATTAATGACTTCTTTTATTTGTTCATATAAGTCCAAATTGTCATCAATTTTATAAATCAGGCTTTCATCAATAGGGATTTTATGGCTTTTTAATGACTTTATGAAACCTTCTGTTCGCAAGGAACCTACCGTAATAAAATCTTGGGTTGTTAACAATGCAATTCGTTTTGAACCTATTTCAATTAAATGGTTGGCTGCTTTAAATGCCCCTCCAATATCGTCAATAATCACCTTATCGCACTTGATGTCATCATTGATTCTGTCAAACAACACCAACGGAAAATCATCATTAATAATGGCATTAAAATGGTTAAAATTTTGATTTTGCTGCGTTTCCCTGGCAATGGAAACAATCAATCCGTCCACGCTTCCATTGGTGAGCACGCCCATATTGGAAACTTCCTTTTCATAAGATTCATTGGACAAACATACCATTACATTGTATCCCTTTTCGGTGGCATATTTTTCAATGCCATTGATGACCGTTGAAAAAAAATGGTGCACAATTTCTGGAATAATAACCCCAATAACCGATGTTTTTTGGTTCCGAAGCTGTAAGGCTAAATTGTTGGGTTTGTAGTTATAAAAATCGGCGAAAGCCTTGATTTTTCCACGGGTTTCTTCACTAATTTCGTGGCTGTCTTTTAAAGCTTTTGAAACCGTAGATATGGATACTCCAAATTCTCTTGCAATTTTTTTTAGGGTTATTCTTGGTTTCATCTGTTTAAATTTTATTTTTTAGCGGTAATCCCGAAAATTCGGGACTGTTCGCCATTAATCATTCCTTTGTATGTCAAAATTTGAAATGCTCGTTTCATTTGTTTGTTGTAGTTGAAAGGTTAAAGTCTAAAGTTAAAAGTCTAAAGCTGAAAGGTTAAAGTCTAAAGGCTAAAATCGTAAATCATAAATCGTAAATCTTAAATCTTAAATTAAAAATCAACCCTAGTTTTTTGTGTTTTTTTTCACTTTAATCATTTAAAAAATAGTATAAACAATGATTCTTTACAAATATAAACTTTATAGTTAAAAATGAAGTGATTTTAGGCGGAACAATTATATAAAAAGTCATTAATAATTCAAAAAATCAGCTTACTTGTGAAATTTAAACTAAAAATCCTAAAAATAAGTCGCTAAACTCTAACGTTTGCGTAAAAAAGTTACAAACACGAAAACGTTTGCGAAACTTTAAAAATAACATTTATCATTGTTAAATATATGTTAACTCCATAACTTCACGCTGTGAAAAGTAAAAAATAGTACAAGTATTTAAAACAAACTTAATTATTAATTAACTTAAAATAGATGAAAAATTTTAAAATTTTTTTGTTTAATGTCATGCTTCTTTTGCCTTTGGTGATGTTTGCCCAGCAAACTGTTAAAGGAAAAGTTACAGAAGCAACAGGCGGTACAGCACTGCCTGGAGTTGGCGTTATTATTAAAGGAACCACTGTAGGTACCGCAACTGATTTTGATGGAAACTATACGTTGGAAAAAGTGAAGCCAGGCGATGTTTTGGTTTTCTCTTATGTTGGGTTCAATACCCAATCTATTACTGTGGGAGCAAATAACACTATCAATGTTGTTTTAGTTGAAAACACAGAATCTTTAGAAGAAGTTGTGATTATTGGTTATGGTACTACTACCATTAAAGATGCAACAGGCTCGGTAGCGGCTGTTACCGCAAAAGATTTTAATAAAGGAAATATTGTGACTCCTGCCAGCCTTATTCAAGGGCGTGTTGCGGGTGTTGACATTGTTTCTGACGGAGCGCCAGGTGGTGGATCTGTTATTAGAATTAGAGGTGGCTCTTCTTTAGGTGCATCTAACGATCCATTGATTGTAATTGACGGATTGCCTATTTCGAATTCAACTGTTGGAGGATCAACTTCTATATTGTCTTCCATAAATCCAAATGACATTGAATCATTTTCCATTTTAAAAGATGCATCTGCAACAGCCATTTATGGTTCACGGGCATCAAACGGGGTAATTATCATCACCACAAAAAAAGGAAAACAAAATTTTCAAGTTGACGTAAATCTAAAAACTGGTTATCAAACCTTGGTTGACAAAATTAATGTATTCAGTGCCGCTGATTATAGAAATTTAATTGCCGACAGAGTGGCGGCAGGACAAACCGGCATTAGTGTTGAACAATTGGGAACAGCCAACACAGATTGGCAAGATGAAATTTATCAAGAAGAGTTAACCTATGACAATTCCATTTCCTTAAGTGGCGCAATTCTTGAAAACTTGCCTGCAAGACTTTCAATTGGAAATACCTACCAGCCAGGTTTAAGAAAAACATCGAAATTTGAAAGAACTTCTGCAGCTTTAAACTTAAACCCAAAATTTTTTAAGGAATCTTTGAAAGTTAATTTAAATTTAAATGCCAGTTCTGAGAAAAACAGATTTGCTGATGGCGTTGAGGGATCTGCTTTATCTTTTGACCCAACACAACCTGTTTATGACCCAACTTCACCGTTTGGCGGCTTCTTTGAATACCACCAAAATGGAGAACCTGATAATGCGCCTAGAAACCCACTTGCAAGTTTATTACAAAGAAGAAATACCAGTGTGGTTGAAAGATTGTTTGGTAATCTTGAACTTGATTACAAATTTGAATTTTTGCCAGAATTAAGGGCAGTTGTTAACTTAGGATACGACAATTCTAACGGTGAAGGATCCAATGTCCTTTCAGACCAAAGCATTAACGGATTCAGAACCGGAGTAAATACTCCATTTTTAGGATCTTCCTCAAAATATACAAGTGACAGAAAAAACACCTTGTTAGATGCCTATTTAGTTTATAACAAAGCGTTGAAAAATGTAAATATTGAAGTTACCGGTGGTTATTCTTATCAAAAATTTGAAGGTGAAGACTTTAATACTGGAAACACCATTGACCCAGATGCCGTATCTGATGTTAATACGTTTCCTGATGTTGTTTTAATCGGTTTCTTCGGAAGAACAAATCTTGGTTTCTTCGATAAATATTTATTGACCTTATCTTACAGAAGAGACGGAACATCAAGATTCAGTAAAGACAATCGTTGGGGTAATTTCCCTGCCGCAGCTTTGGCGTGGAAAATTAGCGAAGAAGATTTCTTAAAAGATTCCAACACACTTTCTACCCTTAAACTTAGATTGGGTTGGGGTATTACAGGCCAACAAGATATTCCTGCTTCTTATGCCTATTTGGGCAGATATTTAACAGGCGATGCCGTTTCTCAATACATTTTTGGAAGTGTGCCAATGGTGGTGGGAATCCCTCAATCAAGGTTTGAAGATATCAAATGGGAAGAGACCACCACTTACAATGCCGGTTTCGATTTTGGTTTTGCAAATGACAGAATTACTGGTTCAGCCGAAGTTTATTTAAAAGAATCTAAAGATTTATTGGCAAATGTTGCCGTGGCCGACGGTTCTAACTTCAGCAATGCAGGATGGCAAAATATTGGAAAATTCACTTCAAAAGGTCTTGAATTTTCTATTGGCGCCGATATTGTAAAAACTACCGATTTAAATTGGAACGCAAACTATAACATCAATTTAAACAGGACTGAAATTGATCAATTGGCTTTGGGCCAAGACCTTGAAGTTGGTGGGATTGCAGGTGGAACAGGTTCAAGAATTCAGGTTCACAGAGAAGGTTTCTCCCCATATTCCTATTTTGTTTTTAAACAATTATATGACACCGCAGGAAAACCAATTGAAGGCGCTTATGTTGATCTTAACCAAGATGGTATTGTGAATTCAAGCGACCGATACATTTACAAAAAACCAAGTGCCGATATTACGATGGGATTCCAATCATCAATTGATTATAAAAACTTTGATTTGGCATTCAATTTAAGGGCAAGCATTGGAAATTATAATTACAATAATGTGAATTCAGACAGGGCACAATACAACGATTTACAGGCTACCACAGCTTTAGGAAATTTACCTACCTCTGTTTTGGAATCTAATTTTGTTGAAACCAGCAATGTGCTAATTTCTGATTATTTTATTGAAAATGCTTCTTTCCTTAAAATGGACAACTTATCATTTGGATATACCTTCAATAAATTTAAAAAAGATTTATCAAGTATCCATTTATATGGAGGCGTACAAAATGTATTTACCATTACAAATTACAGTGGTTTAGATCCTGAAATTTTCGGCGATCCTTCAAATAATAACTATGGGATAGATAATACTTATTATCCTAGGGCAAGAACATTCTTGATGGGCGCTAACATTAAATTTTAATAAAACACACGAAAATGAAAACAAAAAATATATATAAATTTTATTTCTTTTTTGGATTGTTATTCATTCTTAGTGCCTGCACTGATGATTTGAACGTAACGCCAAAAGATGACGATGAATTTTTATCGGAAGCATTTTATGCTAAACCTACTGCATACAAACAGGCACTTGCGGGAATTTACGGAAACCTTTCATTAACCGGAACCGGAGGACCTGGAACTTCAAACCTACAAGGTATTGATGCAGGTACAAGTCAATATATGAGATCATTGTGGTATTTAGAAGATTTATCTGCTGATGAGCCAATTTGGTCTTATGAAAATGACGAAGGCGGTGCCGTAAGGGAAATCCAACGCAATACTTGGGGACCAAACAACACTATTTTATTAGGTTTTTTCAGCAGGGCAATGTTTTCAGTTGCTTTGGCAAATGAGTTTTTAAGACAATCAGAACCTGGAATTATAGAAGCAAGAGGCCATACGGCTGCGGTTGGAAATGACGTTGCGGCTTACAGGGCAGAAGCAAGATTGTTAAGGGCTTTAGCCTACTATCACTTAATGGATTTATTTGGAAAAGCGCCTTTTGTAACTGAAAATGACCCTATTGGAACTTTCCAAGGACCTCAATATGAC
>PHDE01000197.1 GCA_002842505.1 Bacteroidetes bacterium HGW-Bacteroidetes-3
AACCAATTGCCAATCATTTTCATTTCCTGTAAAACCTTTTCCTTTTTGGTTGTGCCGTTGAAGTCGGGAAACCATATCAGAGGTGAATCCAATATAGAACTTATCCAATGTTTTGCTGTAAATGATATAAGTGGTAAAATTATCCATATTTATAACAAAAAAATCCCACTATTTCTAGTAGGATTTATAATTGGTGGGCAATGAGGGAACAACCAATATTTTAAAATTTGAGCATTTAAAAGAGCTTCCGAATGGTTGAAAAAGTATGACTCCCGAATTCCTCCCGATTCTAAAAATTTAACGTTTTTTTAACATTTTAGATTTAGTTTAGTGCCAAATAATGTCAATTCCAGAGGATGCAAATTAAACATATCTCAAAGATCTTATATTCTTAAAACTAAAAAACATTGTTGGCAATCTCATTACATTTCAATTAAGAATAACTTTTCTAATTTTCACACTTTGTGAGACAGTACCCTTATTTTTAATAGAAGCCTAATTATCCCTTTAGAGTTTCTTCTAGAGATGCTTCGAATTTGTTAAACTTTTCTAGATTTTTAGTTTTAAGCATTTTAAGGTTTTGCAATTTCCATTGCACAGCAGGAAACCGTTCAAAATCATAAATACTCCAATCAGGAGTTGCCTTATTGAAACTTAGCAAAAACTCCTTGTCTTTATCCGTTAAATTTTGATGTATTGCTTCAATTAATTGTACTCTACTATTCTCAAAATCCTTATACGTGAAAGTTTCTGAGCTCATACCTTCGAACTGATTGACCATAGTTTCTTGCTGATCAATGAGGTTGGGTTGTAACATTTCATTTAAAGGTCGATTACTACTTAAAAGGCACAGCACAACCCCTTCTTTAATGTCCTTGGTAAATCCTTCATTTTGCAATAAATATTTCACATCAAATAGGTCTCTAGGGTGTTGTCGGTCTAAAGCGGCACAAATCTTACCACCGTACAATTGCCCAAATGACACTACGGAAATAGCACAAAAAGCATTAAACTCTTCTTGGGCTTTCTCACATAGTTGTAGCTTTACAATTTCACCTAATACTCCTCTATTTATTTGACTTACCTCTATCTTTATTTGCGCCTTAGTAGTTGTGATCTGGAGCTTTAAAATTTCTTCTTTTAAAGTAATTTTAACTTCCGGTACAACTCTTTCAATATTCGTTTTTATGCTACTAAGAGCTTCAATAATATTTTTTAAAGATGTGCTTCTATCTTCTATAGGTATATAGGTTAAGTCAATATCTACAGACAATCTAGGCATTTCCCTAATGAATAAGTTAATAGCTGTACCTCCATGGAGCGCAAAACAAGTTTCTTTTGCCACTTCTGGTAATACTTGTAATAACAAAGAAACCTGATTCTTATAACTACTCATAATTTGCCAATGCTTTAGGAATTGTGATACCATATTTAGATATGTAAACCCCATCTTTTACCAGTGAACGTTTGCCTTTTCCTATATCTATAGTTTCTAAATTTATATAGTTGAACCAATCGTGCTTAGACTTTTCTGCCATATATAAGAAAAGTCGCTTTACTTTAACAGAAGTACATTGCTCTAGAAGCCCTTGCACTTGCCTTGGTCTTAGATTGTTAAGACCTTCCATTATTTCATAACATTCAATAAAATCTTGTTTTTTGGGTACTAAATATAAGCACTCTAACAACGCTCTTATTGGGTTAGATACTTGCAAACTGAAAGTATTTCTCTCCAAAGTCATTAGACCATCATTTGGCGGTAAGAAAGAAGAACTAAAATAATTCACTTTTAATCCCCAATCATATTTGGAAAACCAAGCCGGTAATTTTTCTTTACTACTACCAAACAATATTATTTGTTGGGTCGATAATTCTAGATAATGGGCTTTCCCTAATAAAGACAATGCTGTTTTCCCTCCTACATGAATACTTAATTTAGATTGCTCCTGGATTGCATATAAAGCACCTTCATAAGTAGGCTTTTCACCAACACGAATCCACGCACCTGTTCCTATGGAAGTGAGCCAATTACTCTTCTTGTATCGATTTAGTAGTTGAGTAGAGAACCCATTTCTCGTTAACCATGAGCTTAAATATACAACTCCTGAAGGTTGAGAGTTAAGAAGGCGGTTTATTTTTTGTTCTTTTTCCAAACTATTAGTTTCTATTTTAAACCTTTTTTAAACTACAAAAATACAATTAAGGTTTATGATACTTCAAATATACAAACTAATAGTTTGTATATTCATTTTTTTTTAAACAAATAAACTATTAGATGTAAAAATAAGTTAAATTATTTGTTTCTAAATCAATCCCAATGCACCTTAACATAGCCAAGCATTTCTTTTGATGTTAAAGCTACAGCACTTGCACTACTTTCTTATATAAAATTCCTTTCCTTTTTTGATTTAAGAAAACTGGTTCTGGTGCTTTATTTGAGGTGTTGGCTGCCGTTTTTTTCTTCTTTATTTTTTCTTATGGTTTCTAAAACTTGATTAATGTGTTCAGGATATTTGCCTTCAAAATATTCAAATACCAAAGGATTTCCAGCCATAAAATGTCCTGAATATTCCAACCAAGTTTCTACATCTATTTTCCCATTAAATTTGAATAGTTTCTCAGATGGAGTTTTGATTTTGAATTCATTTTTTGAATTATATTTTAAATCGGAATCTCGTCTTTTATAGTATTCATTCTCAGCATAAAAATGGATAGCTCCGTCAAAATGTCTAAAACTATTTTGTGATAGGTCATATTCTGCGTGTATATATTTAACAGGATAATATTCTATTCCATTTTTTAAAACTTTTATTTTTTCCGTTTTGAACTCTTCTGATTGGAAAGTTTTAATTCCATTTTTCGTTTCCCATATAATATCTAGAGAATAGGCATCTTTAAAATAGAAAGAAATCAAGAAGTCTTCAATATCAGATGAAGGTCTTAAATGCACTGTTCCATCTGTAATTTCGCTTATGTTTTTATTGAATTTAGGTCCAAACCACGTATCTTCCTCGAGGTAAGCACTATTGTCTACATTTATCCTAACTCTGTTAAAATCCAAAGCTATGAAGGATTCAAGATTTGAATGGTCTTTTTTCCAATATAAATCTATAAGTCTTGGAGAAAAATTGTTATTTTCATATAAACCTCTTCTAAAATATGGATGAGCCATTAGCATAAAATTCTCGGCATATAGATAACCTTCTATAAAAGGTTTCTTTATATAATTTTCATTCGCTAAATTAAAATCAATTAATCCTTCTTTATCTTTCTTTAGGTTTTGACATAATTTCCCAACAATGTTTGGATATTGAGCAACAATTCCAATTGTCTGAATGTATTTAAATTTTTTTTTAGTTAAATTGAATCCTTTTTTAGAACAGTATTTTCTAAAATTCTGAATTAGTTCATCATTTTCGGATAATATTTTAGCCTCTTCCTTAATCATTTGTTCAAAATATTGCTTTTGAAAATCTGCATATTTATTCATATAATTTTGAATAGTTTTTGTGAGTCTAAATGGCTGCTAATGGTCTCGGCTATGAGCGGTTGGGAATTTTACACCCTAACTTTTCGGCTTAGCCCTGACCTTTGTTTTATGTTTGCACTTTCGTTTTGTCACTTTTGCCCCAATTGATTATAGCCATTATTGCAGGCATGTGCTTTTTTGTCCATGCTTATTCCTTTAATTTGTTATTCTTAATAATTAAAGATTTCTGCTTTATCCAATGAATCGAAATATCAACTGGCATTGTATTATTCGTAAATGCAGTATTGTGTCCTAATGTTGAAAACAGAGTATATTCGAATGGTTTACCATTAACTTTAAGTGTATTAAGATTCTCTATACATAGTCCAACTGGAATTTGTATATCCTTGCCTCCAAAGAGCCAAAGACCTGGAATTGAAAGTGTACTCAGAGCAATGTTAGGGTTAGTACTTGTAAATTGATAACGGTCAGGATCATTCTTGATATGTTCACGTGCTTCTGCTTCTGTATGATTTTCCCAAAAATCAGTATTCCCATTGGTATAAAACTGAAATCTAAGTTGTTCCAGAGTTGCAATTGTAGGGCAACTAAATAAAACCATGTATTCTACTAATGGATTCTTATTTGCAGCAATTGGGATTATCCATCCTGCTTGACTGAAACCAACAAGACCTATAGGTATATTTTTATTCTTTTGATGTAGTGTATTCACGGCAGCACTTGCATCTTTCGCTAATAGATTGAGGTTGAATGAACTAATATTGTTTGTTCCTACTTCTGGACCAGCATAAATCCCTCCTGATTCTCCAACTCCACGTTTATCATAGGTTAACACTGAAATTCCATTTTTTGCCAAAAGTTCTGCAAATTTAGTCATTCGAGGTTCTTGACCTGATCCATGTACAATGACTAATGCTGCATGTGAATGTTTTGGCTCATAGATTGTTCCAGCCAGATTCACTCCTTCACTTTTGAATGTCACATTTTTTGTTGTTATCAAATCTAATGATTGAGCATTTACTTGATTTAGAGGTATCCATAAAAGAACAATTCCGAGAAAAATCGGAAGTTTCTTAACTGCTTTGATATAAATTGAAATGCAATTTCTTCTAATCATAAATATTTTTCTATTGAATTTTTCCTTTTTAGTGTTTTTGTTGGCATTGCCTACAATGGTTTTGTATTATGATTTGCGCGACTGAGAAATCGGAGATTTTTCGGTTGTAGCAAATCGTTAGTTGAATGTTTGTCGGTTTATTATTTAGTTTAAATGTAAGCATAAATTTTATGAGGTGTTATATTTAGATGTTAAGTTCCAAATCAAAGTTCGAATGGTTATTCAGCCAAGTTTTTATTTCAGCTACTAAATCTTCCAAATTAGTTAGGAATTCATTGAATGTTGTTTCCTTGTCGTTAGTCATATACCATATAATTTCTTTTTCTTTTCTTGCTTCTGGATATAAATTAAAAGATACCCTAAAACATTTATTGAGGTCGGTATTTAATTTCATATCTTTAAAGTCTTATAAAACATAGAAAAAATGGAAATATTTAAAGGTCAAAACCTCATAGAGTTTGCTGAACGC
>PHDE01000198.1 GCA_002842505.1 Bacteroidetes bacterium HGW-Bacteroidetes-3
TTTAAAATTCGGTCGTAGGCCCTGGCCGATAAACTTAGGCGTTCCATGGCATTTTTTAGCAATACGCTGCATTCAGGAATCAGTTTGCAATATTTTCTGATTTGTTTCACGTTCATTTGCGCGTTGTGATGCACATTCCCGTATTCCTTAAAACGATTGGTTTGAATTTCCCTTGCTTTGGTGACGCGTTTTCTTATTTCGGTGCTTGGTTCGCTTAATTGTTCTTCGGAAAGCTTTTCAAAAGGAACGGGATTCACTTCAATATGAATGTCTATTCTATCCAATAAAGGGCCAGAAATTTTGCTGAGATAACGCTGCATTTCGAAAGGCGATGAGGTTTTAGGGGAATCGGGATCATTAAAATAACCGCTTGGCGACGGATTCATACTTGCCACCAACATAAAACTGCTTGGATAAGTTACCGAAAATTTAGCCCGTGAAATGGTTATTTCCCTATCTTCCAAAGGTTGTCGCATCACTTCTAAAACGGTGCGTTTAAACTCGGGCAATTCATCCAAAAATAAGACGCCATTGTGCGCCATGGAAATTTCTCCGGGTTGCGGATATTGTCCGCCGCCAACAAGGGCAATGTCGGAAATGGTGTGGTGAGGCGAGCGAAACGGGCGTTGGCACATCAAACCACTTTCTTTAATTTTTCCCACAACAGAATGTATTTTTGTGGTTTCCAGCGCTTCTTGCATGGTCATTGGCGGCAATATGGACGCCAGCCTTTTGCTCAGCATTGTTTTCCCGCTTCCGGGAGGCCCGATAAGGATAATATTATGTCCGCCGGCCGCCGCAATTTCCATGGAACGTTTTACCGATTCCTGTCCTTTAACATCGGCAAAGTCAAATTCTGGATTGTCCAAACTTTTGTTAAATTCAAGCTGAACGTCTATGATGGTTTGTTCCAGCTCCGTTTTTCCGTCAAAAAAATCAATGACTTCTGTAATATTTTCAACGCCATAAACTTTTAAATCGCTGACGATGGCTGCTTCTTTTGCATTTTGTATCGGTAAAATAAATCCTTTAAAATTTTCTTCAAGCGCTTTAATGGCAATGGGCAAAGCGCCTTTTATGGGTTGTAGGCTTCCGTCTAAAGAAAGTTCGCCCATAATAATGTAATCCCCAATTTTATCGGTGTTTATTTGGTTTGATGCGGCGAGTATTCCAATGGCCAAAGTAAGATCGTAAGCAGAGCCTTCTTTGCGCATATCTGCCGGAGCCATATTGATGGTGATTTTTTTGCCGGGAAAATGGTATTTATTGTTTTTTAAAGCTGCGGAAATCCTGAAACTGCTTTCTTTAATGGCATTGTCTGGCAAGCCAACCAAATGATATCCAATTCCTTTATCAATATTTACTTCAACGGTAATATTGGTGGCTTCAACGCCGAAAACGGCGCTGCCATAAACTTTTTCTAGCATATTTTTATAATTCTTTAATTTGTGCCTTCGGCTTAAAACTTTATAAAAAGTTTTTTTGTTGACTCACGTTCAACCAGTTTCGATTTAACCACTTCGATTTTAATATTATCAAATTCAATTTTTTCCTCAATTTTATCTATCAATCGCGCTGCAGCAATTTCACCCGTTGTATGGGCAAAACGATTTACGCTGGTGAGGGGCGGTGAGGTGTAGCGAGACAAAATACCATTTGTAAGTCCAACAATAGAGATATCTTCTGGAATTCTGATGAATCTTTTATTTAATACTTGTGTAGTAATGGCGCCAGAAATCTCATCTACCGTAAAAATGCCGTCCACACGAAATTTATCCAACATTTCATTGATTTTCTCTTTAAGCCCTTCTTCGCTGTCTTGTCTTATGATTAAACTTTTAACCGGATGAATGCCATGTTTTTCAAGAGCCTTTGTATAGCCTTCAAGTCCAAATTTACCAATATTTTGGGCTTCTGAAGTTGAAACAAATGCTATATTTTCACAACCTGATTTCATTAAAAATCGTGTGGCTTTATAAGCGCTTTTCGCTAAATCTGTCACAACTTTATCACAATTTATTTCATCGGGAATACGGTCATACAGCACAATTGGCGTGCCTTCTTCCAAAATATCGTGAAAATGGTCAAAATTTCCAAGCTTTAAAGTTTCTTCTGAAATACAGGCAATAAAACCGTCAATAGTTCCATTGGAAAGCATTTCCATAGTGTCCACTTCTTTTTTATAAGATTCATTTGTGATACAGGTGATGATGTTGTATCCTTTTTCAGTCGCCACTTTTTCAATTCCTCGAAGCACCCTGGCAAAATAATAATTTAAAATATTTGGAATAATGATTCCAATGGTTTTTGTTTTTTTATTTTGCAGGCTCAATGCCAAAGTATTGGGTTTGTATTTGTGTAATTTGGCATATTCCTGAATTCTTTTTTTGGTGTCGTCACTAATTTCATAACTGTCGTTTAACGCTTTTGAAACGGTTGAAATTGAAACCTGCAGTGCCAATGCAATTTGCTTTATGGTGATTCTTTTATTCATTTTTTTGGTGAAATAATTAATTTTGTTGAAACCTTTTTAATTTCTTCTTCATTCAATTTCATTTTTCTGAATTCGCCTTTGTTGTACATTTCAGCTTGGTCTTTATAATGTTTGCTGAATGGATTTCCAGACTCGCCTGTTGGCAAGATACTAATACTATTTTCAATATCTGAAAAATCGATAATTCTTCTGGTGGATGGCCCCGCATTTATTTTGTACAATCCGGAATCATTATAATCGAAAATCCTATTGTTAATCACTTCTCTTGCGCCATTCATAGGAAAAGGGCCAACATTAAAATAGTTTTTTAGGGCTGCCACTTTGCCAAGCGGATGACCGTGCTCTAAGGTATGGACTTTTCCCCAATTCCAATCTTTTATTTCGTTTCCAAGTTGCTTTTCTAAAAATGAAACAGCTTCAACCAGTGATTTTGACAAAATTTCTTTTTTTGTCTCAATTTTTTTTGAAGTTGAAATATCATCCCACCAAATGGAATTGTCCTTTTTAATTTGGTCGGTAACCACTCTTTTTGATAAATGTGTTGCTAAAAACTGGGTAAACAATTTTTCTCCCAACTCATCTTCAAAAGTGTTTTTTAAATATAAATGAATCCACTTATTATAAATGGTTGGCGCAACTTGGTCTGTGTTATTTGAGCCGTCCCAAAGCTGAAGCACATCGATGGCTTTTTGTTCATTTTTGCTAAACGAATTATAATCCATAATGTCAGTAAATTCTTTCACAATTCCTGGCGCAACAGACGAAGTGACATCATTAATCATAGCGGACATAGCTTCCTTGTTCCAATTATTTTTTGGTTCCAACAATTGCACAATTCGTTTTGCCCGGTCTTCAGGCAAGTAGTATCCCGGATATAATATTCCTGCGATAGAATCGGGCTGATTGTTAGCGGAATACACATAATTCCAAGTCGGATTTTCGGCCATTGGGTTTAGGCTGAAATCTAAATATTCAATTGGATCATCTTCACCGGAAGCGCCATTCAAAATAAAATTTCTGTTTGCGTTTGATTTTAATTTGTATAATTTTCCTGCAGCCCACCAAGCCACATTTCCTTTTGCATCGCCGTACATAATATTCAATCCCGGCGCGTGAATCATAGACGCTCCTTTTTTAACGTCTTTCATTTCGGTAGCTCTTGAAATGGTGTAAAGCGCTTCTAAAACTTCCGCATCAAATTGGGTGTAAATCCAAGACATGGCAAGTGGTTCAGTTTGCGTAATTGCCTCGATGGCATCATTCATAATTGGGCCATGACGGGAGCTTCTGACGGTTATGGTTACATCATCAGCATCCTTAACTTTTATGGTTTTGGTTGCTGTTTTGTAGGTTTCAAAGCCGTTTGGCGTTTTATATTTTGTGCTGTCTGCGAGATTATTTTCTTCTTTATAAAAATCAATATCGTCATTTTCAAACATCGTTAATCCGTAGGCATAATTTCTGTTATGCCCCAATAAAGGAAACGGAATCCCCGCTAAATGATAACCGTACAATTCATAATTTGGCGTTACAATATGCGCTTCATACCAAACGGCAGGCTGTGAATACGACATGTGAGGGTCGTTTGCAAAAAGCACCTTTCCTGTACTGGTTTTGTTTGGTGAAACCACCCAACTGTTGCTTCCGATAAATGCTGGAACGGGCGAATTATCCATTATTTCATTTACGCTCGCCACCATTGTTGATAAATAATCAATATTTTCTTTGGTGTTTTTTATGGTTGCGGTATTTGGGCTAAAATCTATGTTGAGCTCTTTTAAATAATCATCGCCCAATTTTTCTTTAATGATGCTTAATAGCGGATCGGTTTTTTGTGCCATGGCAAAACTGAAAGACATATATCCCAAAATATTGTAGATGTCGTTAAGTTGGTAAGGTTCTTTTTCGATGCCAATTAAAGTGAATTCAATGGGCGTGGAACCATTTTCTATAAATTGGTTTACGCCATTTAAATAGGCCATTGCCAATTTGTAAACTTCGCCATTTTTGTCCAATTTCTCTATCGATTTTTTGGAAGCTTCTTCAATGCCCAAACTCACAAAAAATCGATCGTTTTTAAGCATATCTTTTCCAAAAATTTCGGATAATCTTCCCGGAGCTATCCTTCGCATTAACTCCATTTGCCAAAGTCGGTCCTGCGCGTGAACGTAGCCTAAAGCAGTTGTGGCATCGTATTGGTTTTGGGCGTAAATATGCGGAATTCCATAATCATCAAAATATACAGAAGTTTCATTTTCAATGCCAGATAAAGTAATATTGCCTGAATAATCAGGTTTTAAGCTGTTGAAATACATCCAGCCGCCAACCAAAATTAGGACGATTAGGATTGCAATGATGAGTAATATTTTTTTTAGAGTTCGCATTGTTGAAAAATAGTTTAGAATACTTCAAATATAATATTTTAATTTATATAAAATTTGAAAGAACTATTTTCAATTTATACCGATTATGTGTTCAATATAGTCCAATAAATTGTACTATTTTCACACTATATCGGCATTATACCAGGGCTGTTTTGGACTAAATTATAAATCA
>PHDE01000013.1 GCA_002842505.1 Bacteroidetes bacterium HGW-Bacteroidetes-3
TGCCTCACGATAGACACCCTTGCTCTTGGCTAACGATTCCCATTGGCAGGCTCGTTCGGGATTTGCACCCTATAGATATATGGTATGCGTAGCGCACAAAAAGAAAAGCCGTTTCAAATTTGAAACGGCTTTCTTCATTCAATATTTGGTAACCAGCCAAATAAATAAACCAACTAAAACTTATAATTTAAACCTGTATAAACTCCTAAATAGTAAGGTTGAAGGCTTCCGGAGTTTTTAGAAAAGGTATTTGTTTGCACTTTGAACATTGGGGAAACGTTGATAAATAAATTTTTGTAGATTGAATAGTCTATATCCAACCCAATATTACCGCTAAAATTTAAGGATCTTAAATTGTTTGAGGAGCCTAAACTTTGGGTGAAATTATTGGTTTCAACAAAAACTTCGTCCCTGTTTAATAGCAACGTACTAAATCCGCCCACTAAATTAATGCCAAATTTACCATCGGTAACATTGTATTTTACTTCTACAGGAATTTCAACATAGCCAAAAATTTGGTTGATGCTTCCGCCTGATTCGTTGTTATCAGCAGACAGTGCGTTTTCTTTAAGTGCTGAAATATCGGCACTTCTTGACAAAAGTGGATTGGCCGATAAATTTGAAAAACCGACCACGGAAACTCCCGGGGTAACATAAATATTATTGGTTGTTAATCCTAAACTTATTAAGTTAACGCCCGATTGCAGGCTGAATTTGTCTGAAAGTTGATAAGCGACTTTTACGCCATAAGAATAAGATGAATTTCCGGAAGACGGATTGTTTTTAAATTGCGCGTCAACGCCAGATCCTTCGCCAAATGAACTAAAATATATTGGCGCGAAAATGGTGGCCACGGAAAATTTGCTTTCTGTGATTACTTTTTTTGAAATTTCTTTTTCAGTAAAATTTGTAAGCGGCAATTTTTTAGCGTCGGACAATAAAAGACCATTTAATGATTTTTGGGACGAAACACTTTCTTCTGAAATGTTTTTCTCTTCTTTTTCGGCAAATTTAGTGCTGTTTTCTATTTCGGCCAGTTCTTTGCTTAAAGCTTTCACCACTTTTTGCATCGCCTTTAACTTCTCTTCAACTGTTATTGCTTTAATTGTATCTTTTTGGTCAGAAATTTTCTGTTTGGTTTCTTGTTTTTGAAGAATGTTTTTGGATAAATTATTTTTTGGAAGAAAATAAATGGCTCCAACACTAAAAAATAGCACAAGCAAGGCTGCAATGCTGGAAATTTTAAACCAAAACGGAAGTCCTCTTTTATTTGATCTTGGAATTAGCCTGTTTTCAATGGAGTCCCAGGCTTCATCAGGTGGGGATACCTCAAAGTCTTTTAAATTCTCTTGGAATAATCTATCAATGTTTTTAAAATCTCTCACTATTATCTTTTAACTTAAATAGATTGTTGTGCCTTTTGATGAATTTCTATTTTTTGTTTTAAAATGGCTCTTGCTCGGGCTAAATTCGATTTTGAGGTACCTTCCGCAATCTGCAACATTTCTGAAATTTCTTTATGGGAATAACCGTCTAAAGCATAAAGGTTAAAAACCAATCTGTACCTATCCGGTAATTCATTTATTAGATTCAGTAAAAAATCTAAAGAAATTTCATCATCATCAACGTCAACAATCACCTCATCAGGAATATCTTCCGTCACAATATTTAACACATTTTTTTTTCTGTATTTCAGTAAAACTGTGTTAATCATTACCCGCTTTAACCAGCCTTCAAACGATCCTTTAAAATTAAACTGCCCAATTTTGTCAAAAATGACAATAAAGCCATCTTGAAAATTGTCTTGAGCCTCTTGTTTGTTTTTAGAGTACTTTAGGCATATAGAAAACAACTTACCTGCAAAAAGCTGGTAAATTTCCTTTTGTGCCTTTCGATCGTTATTAGCACACTGTTTTATGAGATTGTCTAACCCCAAATACGAGCATTTTAATTGTTAATAAGATACCTAAAAAGATAATAGGTTGCGTAAATTTACATTACTTTTGCGGTGTTTCGCAATTTTTATGAAAAAAATTAACATTTTTAATATTCATAATAGCCACGAGTTCGAAAAAATGGCACTTGAGATTTTTCAATTTCAGGCTGAAAACAATTTGGTTTATAAAGAATTTATTACGCTTTTGAATATTGATATTTATAGGGTTGAAAAAATTGAGGAAATTCCTTTTTTGCCCATACAATTCTTCAAATCACATAAAGTTGTGTCTTCTGATGAAGCTGTTCAACACATTTTTTTAAGCAGCGGCACTACCGGAAATGAGCAAAGCAAACATTTTGTTACCGATTTATCTATTTATGAAGAAAGCTTTACCAAAGGATTTGAGCATTTTTATGGTTCTATTTCAGCGTATACCGTTTTGGCTTTGTTGCCTTCTTATTTGGAGCGTGATGGATCTTCTTTAATTTATATGGTGAACGATTTTATTCAGAAATCTAAAAATGAAAAAAGCGGATTTTATCTGAACAATTTAGAAGAATTGGCTAAAAATTTAGTGGAATTAGACAAAAATAACGAAAAAACACTATTAATTGGCGTTTCTTTTGCTTTGTTGGATTTGGTTGAGAAGCACAAGTTTAAGCTAAAAAACACAATTGTGATGGAAACCGGTGGCATGAAAGGCAGAAGAAAAGAATTGATCAGAGAGGAATTGCATCAAATTTTGCGCGAAGGTTTTGGCGTTGAAAACATACATTCGGAATATGGAATGACCGAATTATTGAGCCAGGCCTATTCAAAAGGAAACGGCATTTTTGAATGTCCGCCCTGGATGAAAATTCTAACGCGCGACACAGAAGATGCTTTGACTATTTTGCCCGAGGGAAAATCGGGCGGTATTAACATTATAGATTTGGCAAACAACAATTCCTGTTCTTTTATCGCCACACAAGATTTAGGAAAAACTTACGAAAACGGAACCTTCGAAGTTTTGGGAAGGTTCGACAATTCGGATATCAGAGGCTGCAATTTAATGGTGATGTCATAAATTCCCCTCCATTGGAGGGGTGTCCGCAGGACGGGGTGGTTAATTCCCCTCCATTGGAGGGGTGTCCGCAGGACGGGGTGGTTTTTCTCCGTATTCCCTAACAATAAATGCTTCCAACAAACTCATTGCGTTTCCTAAATTCTTCTTTACGTCAATATCAGTTATACGATACATTTTCAGCCCAAGATTTTCTAAATATAATTGTCTTTTTGCATCATATTCAACCTTGTCATCGTGGCTAGATCCATCAATTTCAATAATTAAACCTAAAGTTTTTACATAAAAATCGACGATATAATTGCCAATAATTCGCTGCCGGTCAAAATCTATTTTGTAAAACTTTCTTTTATGTACTTGCTGCCAAAATAAAACTTCTGAAAGAATTCCTTTTTTTCTTTTGCCTTTTGTCAGTCGGGAAAGCGCGGGATTGTATGGCAGGTTTTCAACGAAATTTCTTATAATTGGAGTGTTGTTAATAGTTGTAAGAATAATTTTACCATGTTGTGGCGTAGTGACCACCCCGCCCTGTGGGCACCCCTCCGGTGGAGGGGAATTTGTTTTAGGTGATTTCATAGTATTTTCAACAATTTTTCTTTCGAATATACAAATTTTGTCAACGATAAATGAAAAAACCGCCTGAATTAACTTTAGACGGTTTCCATATTATAATTTTAAAGCAACATTACATTGCTAAATACATTTGCTATATAACTTTCAGCAAAAAATAGCTTTTTTTACCGCGTTGCAGCAACACAAATTTATTGGCGATTAAATCATTAGCAGTAATTATAAAATCGTCCGATACTTTTTCTTTATTTACTGAAATTGAATTTTCGCTTAAAGCCCTGCGCACTTCTCCATTCGATTTTAAAAAACCATAATCTGCAAATGCGGCAACAATTCCCAATCCGTTTTTAATAACGGAACGTTCAATTTCTGCTTGTGGAACGCCTTCAAAAACATCCAGAAATGTTTGTTCATCCAAAGTTTTTAAATCTTCTGCAGTAGAATTTCCGAATAAAATATTTGAGGCTTTAATAGCGTTTTCATACGCTTCATTTCCGTGTGTCATAATAGTGACTTCTTCCCCAATTTTCTTTTGAAGAATTCTTAAATGCGGGGTTTTTTGATGTTCTGAAATTAAAGTTTCAATGGTTTCTTTGTCTAAAAAAGTGAAAATTTTAATATAACTTTCCGCATCTTCATCCGAACAATTTAACCAATATTGGTAATATTTATAAGGCGATGTTCTGTTGGCGTCTAACCAAACGTTTCCTCCGGCTGTTTTACCAAATTTTGTGCCGTCGGCTTTGGTAATTAATTTACAGGTTAATGCGTAGGCTTTTCCCTGCGCTTTTCTCCTGATTAATTCGGTTCCCGTGGTAATATTTCCCCATTGGTCGGAACCTCCCATTTGAAGTTTACAGTCTTTTTCTTTGTATAAATGGTAAAAATCGTAGCCCTGAAACAATTGGTAGGTAAATTCGGTAAAACTCATTCCGGTTTGAGAGTCGGAATCCAGTCGTTTTTTTACCGAATCTTTCGCCATCATATAGTTTACGGTAATGTGTTTGCCAATATCGCGCACAAATTCAATCAATGAAATTTCTTTCATCCAATCGTAATTGTTTACCAATTGTGCTGCATTTTTTGTTGTGCTGTCGAAATTTAAAAAACGTGCCAATTGTGCTTTTACGCCAGTCACATTTTTGGCCAAAGTTTCTTCATCCAACAAATTTCTTTCTTCCGACTTTCCTGAAGGATCGCCCACCATTCCTGTGGCGCCGCCCACCAAAGCGATTGGGTTGTGGCCTGCTTGTTGAAAATGCATCAACAAAATGATAGGCACCAAACTTCCAATATGCAACGAATCGGCTGTTGGGTCAAATCCAATATAGCCGCTTGTTTTATTTTTCAATAAATATTCTTCGGTTTCGGGCATAATATCGTGTAACATGCCTCTCCAACGCAGTTCTTCAACAAAATTCATCATCAAATTTTTAAATTTCAGCAAAGATAAAATTTTACGCGTTAGTTATTGCTTTTAGAATTGGTTTTTTAAAACGATGTTTTTACGCGATAAAAACAAACATTTTTTATACTTTCGTTTTATGATTTTAGTTACCGGAGGAACAGGTTTGGTGGGCGCTCATTTATTGTATCAACTTTCTTTGGAAAATGATGCGGTAAAAGCCATTCACAGAAAAAACAGCAATTTACTTGCCGTAAAAAATGTATTCAGCTATTTTTCTGCTGATTATGAGTCTCTTTTTCAAAAAATCGAATGGATTGAAGCCGATATTACAGATGTTATTTCGTTGGAAACGGCTTTTAAAAATGTAACAGAAGTGTATCATGCTGCCGCTTTGGTTTCTTTTAATTCGAGAGATTATAAAACCATGGACGAAATTAATATTGAAGGCACTTCAAATATGGTAAATTTTTGTATTGCAAACCATATCAAAAAATTATGTTTTGTAAGTTCGGTTGCAACCATTGAAAAATCGGTCACTAATAAATTTATGACTGAAGCCGATGAATGGAATATGGAGAAAATCAGTTATGGTTATGCAATGACAAAATATGGGGCAGAAATGGAGGTTTGGCGTGCGTCGCAAGAAGGTGTTCCTGTTGTAATTGTAAATCCAGGGATTATTTTGGGCGCCGGATTTTGGCATCAGGGATCGGGTTCCATATTTTCAAAAATTCATAGTGGATTATCATTTTATAGTGAAGGTGTTATGGGGTTTGTTTCTGTAAATGATGTGGTAAAAGCGATGGTTTTGCTTATGAAAAGCGACATTGTAAATGAGAGATATATTTTAGTGGCTGAAAACAGCAGTTTTAAAGATGTGTTTTACCAAATAGCGCAAAATTTCGAAAGGAAAGTGCCTTCCATAAAAGTCACAAAATTAATGAGTGCCATTGGCTGGCGGTTAGAAAAATTAAAGTCCATTTTAAAAAATAATCCACCAATGCTCACTAAACATGCAGCGAAATCTATTCACGATAAAAGATATTATTCTTCAGAAAAAATACAAACGGAATTAAATTTTAATTTTGAACCCATTTCTGAAACAATCAAAAATGTATGTGAACTGTATAAGAAGCAGTTTAAATAAATGACATTTATTTTAAGCGATTCATTTTTAGGGAATCCATTTTTAAGGAATCCATTTTACCCGACTTTTTAGGCACTTTTTTAAAATTTTCTCGAAGATTTTTAAGGGAGTCTCTTTTTAAGGAATCCTTTAATTCAATTTGTTTGTCCAACACTTTTTTTTGTGCTTTAAGTCGTTCTTCAACATTTTTCAGGATTTCCTCATAGTCGTCAATGCGCGAAGTATAGTAAAAATTACTTTCTTTAAAACGCGTGCTGTCGATTCCATATTTTTCAAAAACCAAAGGGAAATAATTCACGTTTCGCTCAAGATCTTCATTTTTAATATTTTCGGCTCCTGAAGCAATTAGCATATCCGACAACAAATCCACCATTTGATTTTTAGAAATTAAATGGTCGGGTTTTTTAATAATGGTATTGCTGGTGCAAGCCATAAAAAAAACACTTAATAAAATGACGTAATTAAATTTTTTCATCTGTTTATAGTTTATTTTTTATTGGTACAGATGCAGTTCGCTATTAATCATTTCTGTGTGTATCAAAATTTGTTATGCTCGTTTCATTTGTTTTTTAACTTTCATTTTCTGTTTTGCGGTTTTGCAACCTTCCAGCTTTCAGACATTCGACTTTCAAACTTTTCAACTTTCAACTTTCAAACTGTCCTGTCTGTTAAACAATAACCTTTTTCCTTTAATAAGATCATTAAATTTGCCGTTATTATACACCAAATGGCCATTTACAAATGTATGGGTAATTTTTGAGTAAAACGTGGTTCCTTCAAATGGAGACCAGCCGCATTTATACAAAATATTGTCTTTGGTCACCGTCCAAGGCGAAGAAATATCAACCAAAACCAAATCTGCATAATATCCTTTTCTAATAAATCCCCGTTTTTCAATTTTGAAAATTTTTGCCGGATTGTGGCACATTTTTTCAATTATTTTTTCAAGGGAAATTTTTTCCTGTTGAAACATTTTCAACATCGCCGGCAAAGCGTGTTGCACCATTGGCCCGCCACTTGGGGCTTTTGTGTAAACCTGTTCCTTTTCTTCTTTTGTGTGCGGCGCGTGATCTGTTGCAATTACATCAATTCTGTCATCAAGCAACGCTTTCAACAAGCCTTCTTTGTCATGGGCTGTTTTTATTGCCGGATTCCATTTTATGAAATTTCCTTTGGTTTCATAATCACTTTCATCAAACCATAAATGATGCACGCAGACTTCGGCTGTAATTTGTTTTTTTTCAATGGATCCTTTATTAGAGAAAAGATCCGTTTCTTTGGCGGTTGATAAATGAAAAACATGCAATCTCGCACCTGTTTTTTTGGCAAGTTTAATGGCTTTAGAAGTTGAGATATAACAAGCTTCCTCGCTTCTTATTTTTGGGTGAAATTTTACGGGAATATCCTCTCCGTATTCTTTCAAATAATTTTCCAAATTGGCTTTTATGGTTGCTTCATCTTCACAATGAACGGCAATCAACATTTTTGTGGAAGAAAATATTTTTTCCAGCACTTTTACGTCATCAACCAACATATTTCCTGTTGAAGAACCTAAAAACAATTTAATTCCGGCAACATTGGCCGGATTTGTTTTCAACAATTCCTCTAAATTGTCATTGGTTCCCCCAAACATAAACGAATAGTTGGCGTAAGATGTTTTAGAAGCAATTTCAAATTTTTGTTCCAGCAATTCTTGTGTGGTGGCTTGCGGCACTGTATTCGGCATCTCAATAAAGGAAGTAATACCGCCAGCAATGGCTGCTTTACTTTCCGATTCAATAGTTGCTTTGTGTGTAAGTCCTGGTTCGCGAAAATGAACCTGGTCATCTATCAATCCGGGAATCAAATATTTTCCTTCCGCATCAATAATGGTGGTGTCTGCCGATTTTGAGCTAATTGAAGTGTCTATATCCACAATAAATTCACCATCAATCAACACATCGCCATCCATTATTTTTCCTTCGTTTACAATACGGGCATTTTTTATTAACACTAAACTCATTTTCTTTTTCTTTTAATTAGGCAAGTTTTCCAATCGCATTTTTATAACGCCAAAAACAGCTTCAGAAATTATGGAACCGCTCATTTTTGAGGTGCCTTTTTTTCGGTCGGTAAAAATAATGGAAACTTCCTTATGTTTGAATTTTTTTTTCCAGGCTTTAAATTTCATTTCAATCTGAAACGCATAACCCACGAACTTTATTTTATCCAATTCTATATTTTCCAACACTTCGCGTCTATAACAAACAAACCCGGCGGTAGTGTCATAAATGGGAATTTTGGTAATGAATCTTACATATTTAGAAGCAAAGTAAGATAAAAACAAGCGTTTAAAATCCCAATTGATGACGTTAATTTTATTATTTAAATACCTTGATCCAATCGAAAAATCGGCTCCATTTTCAGCACAGGCGCTATACAATTTAATCAAATCTTCCGGATTGTGAGAAAAATCAGCATCCATTTCAATGATATAGTCATAGTTTTTAGAAATCGCCCACTTAAATCCGTGAATATAGGCAGTTCCCAATCCGTTTTTTTCTTTCCTGACTTCTAAAAATAAATTGGAAAATTCTTGTTGTAAATTAGTGACAATTTCTCCGGTTCCGTCTGGAGAACTGTCGTCCACAACCAATATGTCGAACTGTTTTTCCTGAGAAAACACAGCCCTTATAATTGCTTCAATATTTTCTTTTTCGTTATAAGTTGGGATGATGACAAGCGTATTCGACATAAAATAAATTTACGCCACAAAGGTAAAACAAATTATCACTAATTTTGCGTTTAAATAATAACATCCTTTATGTTTGAGGCAAAAGAAATAACACAACAAAACAATCATTGGATTTCACTTGTTTTTTTGGCGATTCTTATTTTTTTAACACTGGCTAAAGTTTTGTATAAAGATCGGTTGCTTCATACAACCGCCTTATTTTTATCCAAAAAATACCTTTTTATTTATTTTGGGAAAGAAAAGAATGATATTATAAATTTATTTCAGTTTTTATTGTTTTTGGTGCAAATTTTATCAATTTCCCTATTGTTTTTTTTTGCAAATAATTTGTGGCAGTTTTCGCCGGTGCTCAACGATTTAAAAGGATATTTATTGCTAATTTCCGGTCTCTGTATGTATTTTTGTGTGAGATATTTAATTGGATTGTCTTTGGCTGAAATATTTAACATAAAAAACAAATATAATAGAATTGTTTATGAAAAGGTTGGTTATTTTAACAACTTAATATTGTGGATATTGCCTTTTTTAATGTTGAGCATTTATACCAATAATTATAAAGAATTATTTTTTAAGATTACCTTTTTTGTATTCGCAATTTTATTGATTTTGAGGTACAGTTTAGTTCTTGGAAATAATAAAAAGCTCATAGTTAACAACTTATTTTATTTTATTTTGTACCTTTGCGCACTTGAAATAGCGCCTTTGGCAATTATTTTAAAATTAACAATTTAAAACAAAATTGAAGTTTATGAAAGTGAAAACAATTTTGGTTTCCCAACCAACTCCAAAAACGGAAAACTCCCCATATTTAGAATTATCGGAAAAACAAAAAGTTAAAATCGACTTTAGGCCATTTATTCATGTTGAAGGTGTTTCTGCAAAAGAGGTAAGAGCCCAAAAAATTGATTTAAAAAATTATACTGCAATTATTTTGACCAGCAGAAATGCAGTTGACCACTTTTTTAGAATTGCTGAAGACATGAGGTTTCCGGTTCCCGACGATATGAAATACTTTTGTGAATCTGAAGCTGTAGCTTACTATTTACAGAAATATGTGGTATATCGCAAACGTAAAATTTATGTGGGCGAACGCACTTTTGCGGATTTGGCGAAAATTATAAAAAAATATAAAGACGAAAAGTTTTTATTGCCTTGTTCAGATAAACTTAAAGATATAGTGCCTCAAACTTTAAATGAAATCAGTGTAAATTGGGAGCGTGGCACTTTTTATAGGACATTGATTAGCGATTTAACTGATTTAGAGAATGTGTTTTATGATGTGTTGGTTTTCTTTAGCCCGTCAGGAATTGATTCCCTTTTTCAAAATTTCCCTGATTTTAAACAAAATGAAACACGAATTGCGGCATTTGGAAATTCAACCATAAAAGCGGCGACTGATGCTGGATTAAAATGTAATATTCAAGCGCCAACGCCTGAATCGCCTTCTATGACGATGGCTTTGGAAAAATACATTATTGAAGTCAACAAAAAGCAACCCTGCGATAAATAATTTTAAAAAAACCGAGTTTTAACTCGGTTTTTTTATGAAAATAAGTTTCCGAAAACGTCTTCAACCTTTGTGACTTTTACCACTTTTATTTTGTGTCCGCTATTGCTGATTTTATTAAATTTTGAGATAAATATTTTGTGAAATCCGAGTTTTTCCGCTTCCATAATGCGTTGCTCCACACGGTTTACCGGACGAATTTCACCTGTTAGGCCAATTTCGGCGGCAAAACAAAAATCCTGCGCAATAGGAACATCTTCATTAGAAGATAAAATAGCGCAGATTACGGCTAAATCAATGGCTGGATCATCTACTTTTATGCCACCTGCAATATTTAAAAACACGTCTTTTGCGCCCAATCTAAATCCGGCCCGTTTTTCCAAAACCGCCAAAAGCATGTTTAGTCGCTTGGTGTCGTAGCCAGTTGCCGAGCGTTGTGGGGTTCCGTAAACTGCCGTGCTTACAAGCGCTTGAACTTCAATCATTAAAGGACGCATACCTTCTAAAGTGGCGGCAATTGCGGTGCCGCTTAAATCTTCTTCTTTTTGGGAAATCAATATTTCTGAAGGGTTTTCAACCTCTCTCAAACCAAAGGACTGCATTTCATAAATGCCAATTTCTGCGGTGGAACCAAATCTGTTTTTTTGGGCGCGCACAATGCGATACGCGTGATTTCTGTCGCCTTCAAACTGCAGCACAACATCTACCATATGCTCTAAAACTTTTGGGCCGGCAATATTGCCGTCTTTTGTGATGTGGCCAATTAATAACACTGGCGTAGCGGTTTCTTTGGCAAACTTAATGAGTTCGGCAGTTGTTTCCCTAATTTGTGAAATTGAGCCGGGAGAAGCATCAATATATTCGGTATAAAGTGTTTGAATGGAATCTATGACAACAACTTCTGGTTGTACTTCTTCAATGGCCCTAAAAATATTTTGGGTATTTGTTTCGGTTAAAATTAAACAATCGGTATTTAAATTTTGAAGCCGTTCAGCACGCATTTTTATTTGTGACTGACTTTCTTCACCCGAAACATACAATACTTTTTTTTGCATTGTCAAGGCAATTTGCAAGAGCAACGTTGATTTCCCGATTCCGGGTTCGCCTCCCAACAGCAACATAGAGCCTTTTACCAAACCGCCACCCAAAACCCTGTCGAGCTCGTTATTTTTGGTTGAAATTCGGTCTTCTTTATCAAGTAAAATATCGTTAATTTTTAAGGCTTTATTGGCTTTTTTTGGTGAGGCGGACTGTTTCCAGTTTCTTTTTTCTTCTGCCTGTATCACTTCTTCAACAATGGTATTCCACTCGTTGCATGAAGTGCATTGCCCCAGCCATTTGGCATATTGTGCGCCACAATTTTGACAAAAAAACAGTGTTTTGGTTTTGGCCATTTTAAATTTTTATTGAAGAGGTAAATATAGGAAGAATAATGCGTTGTTTATAACGGTAAAGTGCCTAAAATTAATTAGCCAATTCGATAATTATTAATTTCAGTTATTTGATTTTATACAATCCACGTATTTTATGATAAAAACCAAGTTAAAAATTATAGAAAAAAATTCAATCATAATTTGTATTTAACCGCAAGGGACGCAAGAAAAAAAACGCAAAGTGCGCCATTTTTTTTTGGTTAACATTTGATTACGCCATTTTTAAAATCGTAGGTCAAAAATCGTAAATAAATTTGCGTTAGGGGTTGCAGTGAAAACCTTTTTGCGCTTTTTTAGCGAAAAAAGTTTGGAACGAAAAACCCGACCCGCCAGTTGGCGGGGAACGCCCACCAAAACGGTCGGCAGGCCCAAAATATCAGTTTAATTTTATGAATTTATTTGTGCCGTAATCTGTTGTAAATTGGAATTAACAAAAAGGAAAGTCCGCCAAATATAATCACCATTAAGGTTTGGGCAGTCCACATAATCCACCCGAAAGCGCGTGCGGGATTGTCTTCAATATGATATAAAATGAGTGCGCTTGCCACAAAAACAGGATACGTTCCCAAGCCGCCGTTTGTTAGCGCCATACTAAAACCGCCCACCACAAAAGCCACAATGATGGCCGCGAAAGGAAGGTTGGTGGTTTCGGGCAATGAAAAGGTAACTGCATAAAACATAAGCACATACATTACCCAAATAAAAATGGTGTGAAAAAGAAATGCCCATTTCTTTTGCATGGTAATAATACTTTTTATGCCATCGATTAATCCTTTTATGAATATAAATATTTTTATAATAAATGGATGTTTTGATTTTTTAAGTACACGGTAGGTTATAAATCCGGCTAAAGGCATGCCCACTAAAAAAATAATTTTTAAATAGAGGTCACCTTCTCTGTCTTCTTTAAAAAGGTAGCCGCTCATGAGTTCGGTTTGCAAGAAAAAAGCTACGCCTGTTATTAAAAGCAACATAATTACATCGGCAACGCGTTCTGCAACAATGGTTCCTATGGCTTTTTCAAATGGAATATTTTCGTATTTTTTAATGGTTGCCGCTCGTGCGAATTCACCTGATCGGGGAATAAATAAGTTGAGCAAATAAGCGATTAAAACCGTCATAACGCTATTGGCAAACTTTGGTCTGTAACCCAAAGGCTCTAACAAAAACTGCCAGCGATAAGCGCGTGACAAATGGCTTAAAATTCCAAAAAACAAAGACAAGACCACCCACCAATAATTTGCCGTTTTAAAGGAGGTTTTTATGGATTGAATGTCGGAAGGCGTTAATTTTGATATGGAGTACCAAATTAAAAAAACTCCCAAGGCTATTGGGAGTGTCACAAAACTTATTTTTTTTAATTTGTTGATCAAATTATGTTAACGTATTGTCTTTTTCATTAGGAAAAATTAACGAAGGTTTGAATAATTTCGCCTTTTCAAAATCCATAATGCCATAAGAAATAATGATAATAATATCTCCTTTTGCAACTTTTCTGGCTGCAGGGCCGTTTAGCGTAATTTCTCCGCTTTTTCTTGGGCCTGGGATTACATAAGTTTCGAGGCGTTCGCCATTGTTAATGTTTACAATTTGAACTTTTTCTCCCTGAATAATATTTGCTGCATCCATTAAATCCTCATCAATAGTTATGCTGCCGATATAATTTAAATCGGCGCCGGTAACTTTAACCCTGTGAATTTTAGATTTTACGACTTGTATTTGCATAATGCAAAATTAATGTTTTTGAATTAAATTGTTAATGTTTATAAACTTATATTGTCTATCAGTCTAATTTTTCCAGCAAAAACGGCTATAAACGCGCGATATTTTTTTGTTGGATTTTTTGTTTCAACGGATAAAAGAGTGTCTTCATCGGCAATTTCAAAATATTCCAGATTGAACAATGGGTGATTTTTAAATTCATTTCCAACCCATTTCACCACTTCTGAAGCATTTTTTATACCAAATTTAGCTTTGGCTTTTTTAAGTGTTTTATAAATGAATGGCGCTGCGGCTCTTTGTTCTTTTGTAAGCCTCACATTTCTTGAGCTCATGGCCAAACCATCCTTTTCTCTGTGAATGGGGCAGGCAATAATTTTTACGGGAAGATTTCTTTTTTCCACCATTTTGCGAACGATTTGGATTTGCTGAAAATCCTTTTCCCCAAAATAGGCTTTACTGGGTTTCACTATTTCAAACAAACGCTCAACAATGGTGCCCACACCGTTAAAATGACCATCCCTAAATTTTCCTTCCATTTGCAATTCCAATCCGTCAAAATCATAAGATTGCGACTGAATGTCGTTGTTATAAATTTCTTGTGGAGTTGGGGTAAAAACAATGTCGCAATAAGAAGATTCCAAAAGCGCTAAATCTTTGTCAATTGTTTTTGGATAATTTATTAAATCATCGGCATTGTCAAACTGCGTTGGGTTCACAAAAATACTCACCACCACTATATCATTTTCCTTTTTTGCCCTTTCCACCAGCGACAAATGTCCTTCGTGAAGAGCCCCCATAGTTGGCACAAAACCAATAGTGGTGCCGTTTTTTAACGACGCTATTTCTTGCTGTACCGATATAATTTTACTAAAAACTAACATAACGTATTTGTTAATAAACGTTAAAAGCGTGCAAACTTACATTTTTCAAGCTAAATTCTGCATAAATTTTCGTAATTTTGCATATTCTTTAAAATTAAGAGTTGGTTTATGAAAGATAAGAGAGTATTGATCGTTTCTTCAGAAGTTGTTCCTTATTTGCCTGAAAATGAATTGTCAACGACCTCATTTGAAACAGCAAAAATGATCCACAGCAACGGCGGGCAAACACGAATTTTTATGCCTCGGTTCGGATTGATAAATGAAAGAAGGCATCAACTTCATGAAGTAATTCGTTTATCCGGTATGAACTTGGTAATCAACGATATGGATATGCCTTTAATTATCAAGGTTGCTTCAATTCCAAGGGAGAGAATGCAAGTTTATTTCATTGACAACGACGAATATTTTAAAAGAAAAGCCTTATTTTCTGATGAAGACAATAACTTATTTGAAGACAATGACGAGCGTGCCATCTTTTTTGCAAAAGGAGTGGTTGAAACAGTAAAAAAACTAAATTGGTCGCCAGACATTATTCACGTTAATGGATGGATGGCATCACTTTTACCCTTATATATTAAAGAATATTATAAAGATGACCCCTTATTTTCGAACAGTAAAATAGTGACTTCGCTGTACAATACCGGTTTTGAGGGTTCTTTAAATAACGAGTTTTTTGAAAAGATTAAGTTTGACGGTATTGGAGAATCTAAATATAAAACCATTATCAAGCCAACCTACACAAACCTTTTAATTAATGCCATTGAAAATTCTGACGCGGTTATTAAAGCAAGTGAACAACTTCCAAATGATTTGCTTGATTACTTAAAAACTTGCGACAAACCAGTGTTGGATTATTATCCAATAAGTGAATTTGACAGTGCGTACACCAATTTTTACTTAAACAAAGTTTTATCATAAAAAATCCAAAATTTATATATGGCAATTAAAGTTGTAAATGCTTTAAAATATTTAGGGCTGTTCTCAATAGTATTTTTTACTATAATATCGTGCGAAAAAGAAATTGAAAGTATTGGCGTTAACCTGGTTAACAATAATAATTTCACCATAAATAAAGACACTTCAGAAGTTTTGGCGACCAATGAAAATATTGTCAGCGTTCCAACTAGCGGAACCACAGTTACGCAGTATTTATTGGGGGTTTATTCCGACAATGAATTTGGAACGTTAAAAGCGTCCATTGTGTCGCAATTGAATCTGCCTGCAATTGGAACTGCCTATAACTACGGAACAAATTACACCATTGATTCTGTGGTAATGTCCATTCCTTATCAGGTTACCAAAGGCGTTAAACAAAGCGACGGAAAACCAACGTTTACCATTGATTCTGTTTTTGGTGATGCCAATGTTGAATTTCAATTGGGTGTTTATGAGCTTAAAACATTTCTGAATACTTTAGATCCGAACGATCCTTCAAAACCTGCGGTTTATTATTCAGACAAAGAATTTTTAAAAGGTGATACGCCGTTTTATTTGGGGAATTTTAAAGTAAACCCTAACGATACCGTATCTTATATAAAAAGATTTATGCCCAATGGCAGCACTGTTTATAAGATTGACACCGTTAAACTGGCAGATGTAAGTCCGAGTATTAAAATTCCGTTAAATAAAAGTGCAATTCAACAACTTTTTGTGGACAATGCTGCCGGAGCTGAGTTTCAAACTCTTGATAATTTTCAACATTTTTTTAGGGGTTTTTATATTGAAGCGAAGGAATTAACTTCCAATAAATCGCATCTGGTTTCATTGGCAATGGCAAATGCCAAAATGATTATTTATTATTCAAAAGATGAAAATGAAGAAGCTGCTGTTGATTTAAACAATAACGGCGTAAAAGGTGAACAGGGAGTTAGAACCAAGCACAATTTCGATTTTTCATTTGGCACCCTAAAAGCAAATCTGTTTGAAAGAGATGTTGCCGCACCGCATCAAAGTGGCGAAAACAGGCTGTATGTGCAGGGAGCGGCAGGTTCAATAGCAAAAATTGATTTGTTTCAAAATGAAAATTTGGTCGATTTACAAGATAATAATTGGCTGATTAATGATGCAAGCTTGATTTTTTATGTGGATCAAAATGCGGCCAGCAACATAGTGCCAAATCAATTGTATTTATACAACTATGACGAAAAAACACAAATGGTTGATATTATGAATGAAGGATTGGCGGCAGTTGGCGGCTTTTTGGAAAGAGACGCAGAAGGAAAACCTTTCCGATATGTTTTTAAAATCACCGATTATATCTCAAGATTGTTAATAACCAATGAGCCACTTAGCTTGGTGAAATTAGGGTTGAAGGTTTTTAATCCGTCAGATGTTCCTGTCAATATTTTAGATACAAAAATTAAAGATTTCAGCTGGACGCCAAAGGGAGTTGTTTTATTTGGGCAAGACCCAAGTTTTGGTGATAAAAGAGTAAAACTGGAAATATCTTATTCAAAAATAAATAATTAAAAATACATAATTGCGATGTGTGGAATTGCAGGTTATTTAGGATTTAGAAAAGCATACCCAATAGTAATCAACGGATTACAGCGGTTGGAATATAGAGGTTATGACAGTGCGGGAGTTGTATTGCTCGACGGCAATGAAATGAGCCTGTATAAAACAAAAGGAAAAGTTTCTGATTTAAAAAAAATCACCAGACAAAAAAATGTTGAAGGCAATTTGGCATTGGGCCATACCCGTTGGGCAACACACGGGATTCCGAGTGATGAAAATTCGCATCCGCATCTTTCAAACTCAGGAAATTTAGTGATTGTCCATAATGGAATTATTGAAAATTATGACACCATAAAAAAGGAACTCATAACAAGAGGATATACTTTTAAAAGTGATACGGACACCGAAGTTTTAATCAATTTAATAGAAGAGATTAAAATTAAAAATAAATGCAAATTGGGAAAAGCCGTTCAAATGGCCCTAACCAGTGTTGTTGGCGCTTATGCAATTGCCGTTTTTGATATTGCAAAACCCGATGAAATAATTGTAGCCAAATTAGGAAGTCCGATAGCGATTGGCATTGGTGAGAACAACACAGAGTTTTTTGTAGCTTCAGATGCATCACCTTTTATAGAGTACACCAGAAATGCCATTTATTTAGACGATGAGGAATTGGCAGTTATTAAATTGGGCAAAGATATAAGAATTCGTAAAATTCAAGACAATACTGAGGTAGAACCTGATATTCAGCAATTAAAACTTAATTTAGAGCAAATTGAAAAAGGTGGTTTCAATCATTTTATGCTCAAAGAAATTCACGAACAGCCACACGCCATTTTAGACGCTTACAGAGGAAGACTTCTAGCCTCAAAAGGCCTGATAAAAATGGGCAGTGTTGACAACAATATTTCAAGATTTTTAAATGCTAACCGTATTGTCATTGTGGCTTGTGGAACTTCTTGGCACGCCGGGCTGGTGGCTGAATATTTGTTTGAAGATTTGGCGCGCATTCCTGTTGAAGTAGAATATGCCTCGGAATTTAGGTACAGAAATCCGATTATAAACAAAAATGATATTGTAATTGCCATTTCACAATCGGGCGAAACTGCCGATACATTGGCGGCCATAAAATTGGCAAAATCTAAAGGCGCTTTTGTATTTGGGGTTTGCAACGTAGTTGGTTCTTCCATCGCACGAGAAACAGACACAGGCGCTTATACGCACGCCGGGCCGGAAATTGGCGTGGCTTCAACCAAAGCATTTACCACACAAATCACCGTTCTTGCCTTAATGGCATTAAAACTTGGTAATTTAAAAGGGGAACTTTCAAACTCTATGTATCACCATTATATCCAGGAAATGAGTTTAATTCCGGGGAAAGTGGAAGAGGTTTTGAAAATGGATAAAGAAATTGAAAAAATTGCGGCAATTTATAAAGATGCCCCAAACTGTTTGTATTTGGGTAGAGGCTATAACTTTCCTGTGGCTTTGGAAGGCGCTTTAAAATTGAAGGAGATTTCTTATATTCATGCAGAAGGATATCCAGCTGCCGAAATGAAACACGGACCAATCGCTTTAATTGATGAACACATGCCGGTGATTGTTATTGCCACCAAAAAGGGTCATTATGACAAAGTGGTAAGCAACATTCAAGAAATAAAAGCACGGAACGGTAAAATTATTGCCATTGTAACCAAAGGCGATACTATTGTTAGGGATATTGCAGACCATGTGATTGAAATTCCGGAAACCGAGGAAGCTTTTACACCACTTCTGTCAACAATTCCATTGCAATTGTTATCGTATTATATCGCAGTAATGCGCGGTTGTAATGTAGATCAGCCAAGAAATTTGGCGAAATCGGTTACGGTGGAGTAACGACAAGCAAATTCCACCAACCCTTCAAAAATATTTTAAGAACTAACATCAACAAAACACTTGTGCTAAAAGTACAGGTGTTTTGCAGTAAAAACAACAGATTTCTCCTTCAGTTTAATACTTTAGAATAATTCACATCCCGCACTATTAGATTTATATAGTACTTAAATACAAACTTTCACAATCCATATAAGGTTAAAGAGGCTTAAACCAAAAACAAGTAAAATAACCGTAAGGAACAACACCAGTTGTGTGTTTTTTTCAAAAAAAAGTTTTTTCATAGCGTTTTTAAAATAATTTTAAATGAGGGGAATTTAATATTACCTAACAAAAATACTAATTTTAAAATAAGAACAAAATATTTTAATGTTTTTTTTGATTATATAGAATTTTGCAATTAATTGAATTGGCGTTGTTTACGAATAAGATATTTATAAAAACTAAAATATGGAGTCATGAACCATACTGTGGTTTCCATCATTCCACAAGGTTAAAATATCAGTTGCAACCTGGGCGCCGCTGCCTGCTGCAATGGTAAACTGACTTCGCCAGCCCGCTAAAACACCGGCAACGTAAATTCCTTCAGCAACCAAATGATTGTTGTTTTTTAGCATTATACGCTCTTTATGCGGAGGCAAACTGTGGTGCGGAATTACATATTGCATTAAGCCTTCAATGTTAAAAAGGTTTGAAGGACCAACAGCCACCACAACCGTTTTTGCTTGGTAGGAATTTTTATTGGTGACTACTTTAAAATTGGGAAATTCTCCTTCAATTTTGTTCACCTTTTCATTTTCTATCTGAACTACATGGGGATATTGTTCAGAAAGTTGATTTAAACCATCTGCCAAAACCTGATGGCCTCTCGTTCCTTTTTTAAATCCCAAAACATTATTAAGCAAGGCTTCGTGTAATGCCGAGCTTTTTTGATGCACTACAATGCCAATATTTTTATTTTCAGCATAGGGTTTTTGAACTGCCGAACCTAAAATTAGGGCGCAAGACAATCCGGCTGCGCTTCCTCCTATTATCAATACATCAAAAGCGTCCATATTTATGAGTTTAATTATGTAATAATCCCTGAATATTTGAAGTAAACAGTTTAACGGCTATTGCCAATAATACAACGCCAAATACTTTTCTAATAATATTGATGCCGTTTTTACCTATAATTTTTTCGATTTTCACCGAAGTCTTAAGCACTATGTATAAAAAAACTGTATTTAAAACAATGGCAATCACAATATTTATGGTTGAAAACTCAGCCCTTAACGAAAGCAATGTGGTTAAACTTCCAGGGCCGGCCAATAACGGAAATGCCAACGGAAAAACGGAGGCCGTTTTAGCGTTCGTTTCTTCTTCTTTATAAAGCGAAATTCCCAAAATCATTTCCAGCGCCAAGAAAAACAAAATAAAAGAACCTGCAACCGCAAATGAATTAACATCAATGCCAATCAGGCTTAAAATACTTGTTCCCAAAAACAGAAAAGCAACCATAATAAAACACGCAACAATAGACGCTTTTTCTGAATGGATGTGGCCAAATTTCACGCGTAAATCAATAATTACAGGAATACTTCCTATAATGTCAATTACCGCAAACAAAACCATGGTTGCAGTAACTATTTCTTTAAAATTTATTCCCATTGTATTCCTTTTTTAAAAGATTGGCGAAAGTAACCAATCAAAAATAGAATTATAACAAAAGTAATGCAAAAAAATAGTTATTTTTGCCGGATGTTTCAATTAGGAAAAACAATCGTTTCAGAAGAGATTATAGACAATGATTTTGTCTGTAATCTTTCAGCCTGCAAAGGCAAATGCTGTATTGATGGGGAAGCCGGCGCTCCGTTGGATGAAGATGAATTGATTATACTTATGGATATTTATCCGAAAGTGAAGCCTTTTTTAAGGGCAGAGGGAATTCAGGCTATTGAGGACCAAGGACTTTTTGTTACCGATGAAGGGGAATATGAAACTACTTTAATAGACGGGAAAGACTGCGCTTATTCTATATTCGATGAAAACGGCACCGTTAAATGTGGTATTGAAGAAGCTTACAATCAGGGCGCGATAGAATGGAAAAAACCAATTTCCTGTCATTTATACCCAATCCGCATTACAGAATACATTGAATTTTCAGCAGTAAATTACCATAAATGGCCAATTTGTGACGACGCTTGTTCTTTGGGCGCAGCATTGCAAGTGCCCGTTTACAAATTTGTGAAAGAAGCCTTAATCAGAAAATTTGGCAAAGATTGGTATATGGAACTGGAAAGAATTGCCAGAAATCACAAACAGCAATAAAATTTTAAGCGCGTAAAAATCATCTTTAACTATGAATAATTTTTACGCGTACTTATCTTAATTTGACGTTTTCGCTTAAACTCCCTAATACCAATTGGCGAACAATTTCAAAATTATCAAAGCCTTAAAAATCAGTGATTAACAATATTGTTTTGTTCTTGAAATTTTTCAATAATGTTAAAAACTCCATATCAAATGTGAATAAGTAAGCATTTTTTGTGTCTATTTTTTTTCAATATTTGTTTTACTCGTTTTTTACCAAAAAAACAGCAAAAACTACTAACTAAAAAAACTAAGATTCATGTCATTTATTGAACCTATTCTTCAGCCCAACAAAAATCGCTTTGTGATTTTTCCAATTCAGCACCAAGATATTTGGGAATGGTATAAAAAACAGGAAGCGAGCTTATGGACTGCGGAAGAAATTGATTTGCACCAGGACGTAATAGACTGGGACTCAAAATTAAATGATGACGAACGTTATTTTATCAAACATATTTTGGCGTTTTTTGCTGCTTCTGACGGAATTGTAAATGAAAATTTGGCCGAAAATTTTGTAAGCGAAGTGCAATATTCCGAAGCAAAATTCTTTTATGGTTTTCAAATAATGATGGAAAACATTCATTCTGAAGTGTATTCACTGTTGATAGACACTTACGTTAAAAATGAAGCTGAAAAGGATCAGTTGTTCAACGCCATTGACTATTTTCCTGCCATTAAAGAAAAAGCTGATTGGGCGCTAAAATGGATTGAAAGTCCGAGTTTTGCCGAGCGATTAATAGCCTTTGCGGCCGTTGAAGGCATCTTTTTCTCGGGAAGTTTTTGCTCCATATTTTGGTTGAAAAAAAGAGGTTTAATGCCTGGATTAACTTTTTCAAACGAACTA
The DNA here is from genome assembly GCA_002842505.1 of Bacteroidetes bacterium HGW-Bacteroidetes-3. Lineage (GTDB taxonomy): Bacteria > Bacteroidota > Bacteroidia > Flavobacteriales > Flavobacteriaceae > Lutibacter. Next base: position 21,933 of record PHDE01000013.1, read on the forward strand.
ATTTCAAGAGATGAAGGAATGCACTGCGATTTCGCCGTTCACCTGCACAACAACCATATTGTAAATAAAGTTCCTAAAGAACGGATTACAGAAATTTTAACAAAAGCGCTCAATATTGAACGCGAATTTATTACAGAATCACTGCCAGTGAGTTTAATAGGAATGAACGCCAAATTAATGTCGCAATATTTGGAGTTTGTGACCGATCGATTGTTGACGGAATTTAATTGCGATAAAGTTTACAATGCCTCAAATCCATTTGATTTTATGGAAATGATTTCCTTGGAAGGCAAAACAAATTTCTTTGAAAAACGGGTTTCGGAATACCAAAAAGCCGGCGTAAAAAGCGGTACGGGAACCGGAAGCATCAGTTTTGATGCGGAATTCTAAGGAATTACGATGTACGATTTTTGATTTACGATTGTGAAATAAATTCTTAAAATCAAATCAATTTTTCTTTCCTTCGGAAAGCTTGTCTGCAGTGGTAGAGGTTGGGGATAGGAAATAATTCGTAAATCAAAAATCGTAAATCAAAAATATTTTAAAAACTTACTAACTAAATATAGCTAAAAATATGTTTGTACTAAAAAGAGACGGGAAAAAAGAGCCGGTGATGTTCGATAAAATCACGGCCAGGGTTCGCAATATGTGTTACGGTTTAAACAAATTGGTCGATCCCGTGAAGGTTGCCATGCGCGTAATTGAAGGATTGTATGGTGGGGTTCCAACTTCTGAACTTGACAATTTAGCCGCTGAAACCGCCGCAACAATGACGGTTCAACATCCAGATTATGCCAAACTTGCGGCACGTATCGCCGTTTCAAACTTGCATAAAAACACCAAAAAAGTTTTTTCTGAAGTGATGTCCGATTTGTACCATTACGTCAATCCGCGTACCGGAAAAAAAGCACCATTGTTATCCGATGAAACCTATAAAGTGATTATGGACAATGCTGAAAAGTTAGATTCTACCATCATCTACAACCGAGATTTTGGCTACGATTACTTCGGATTCAAAACATTGGAACGTTCCTATTTGTTGAAAATAAACGGAGAAATTGCCGAGCGTCCGCAACATCTGTTAATGCGTGTTGCCATAGGCATTCATCAGGAAGATATTGATGAGGCCATTGAAACTTACGAATTAATGTCCAAAAAATTCTTTACGCACGCCACGCCAACGCTTTTTAATGCGGGAACGCCAAAACCGCAAATGTCTTCGTGTTTCTTGTTGCAAATTCAGGACGACAGTATTGATGGTATTTACGACACGCTAAAACAAACTGCGCAAATTTCGCAATCTGCCGGCGGCATCGGACTTTCAATTCACAATGTGCGCGCCACGGGTTCTTATATTCGCGGAACTAACGGAACTTCAAACGGCATTGTTCCAATGTTAAAAGTATTTAACGATACGGCACGATATGTAGACCAAGGCGGCGGAAAACGAAAAGGTTCTTTTGCCATTTATATGGAGCCTTGGCACGCCGATGTTTTTGAGTTTCTGGATTTGCGAAAAAATACCGGAGCGGAAGAAAAACGTGCCCGAGATTTGTTTTATGCAATGTGGATTCCCGATTTATTTATGAAACGCGTGGAGGAAAATGGCGAATGGACGCTGATGTGCCCAAATGAATGTCCGCATTTGTTCGACACTTATGGAGAGGAATTTGAAAAACTATACACCGGCTACGAAAAAGTTGGGAAAGGACGCAAAACCATCAAAGCCCGTGAACTCTGGGAAAAAATATTGGAAGCCCAAATAGAAACCGGAAATCCGTATATGTTGTATAAAGATGCGGCCAACCGAAAATCAAACCAGAAGAATTTAGGAACTATCCGTTCTTCTAATTTGTGCACTGAAATTATGGAATATACCGCAAAAGATGAAGTTGCGGTTTGTAATTTGGCATCCATTGCGCTTCCTATGTTTGTTGAAGAAAATGAAAACGGAACCAAATTTTTCAACCACCAAAAGCTTTATAAAATCACCAAAAAAATTACCCGTAATTTAGATACGGTGATCGACCGAAATTATTATCCGGTGAAAGAAGCCGAAAATTCGAATTTCCGCCACAGGCCAATCGGACTAGGTGTTCAAGGTTTGGCAGATGCTTTTATTCTGCTGCGGTTGCCTTTTACAAGTGATGAAGCCAAAAAATTAAACGAAGAAATTTTCGAGACTATTTATTTTGCTGCTGTAACTTCTTCCATGGAAATTGCAAAAGCAAAAGAGCCCTATTCTTCATTTAAAGGTTCGCCAATGTCATTGGGTGAATTTCAGTTTAATATGTGGGGCGTTTCTGAGGAAGAATTAAGCGGAAGATGGGATTGGAAAGCTTTGCGCAAAAAAGTCATCAAAAATGGCGTAAGAAATTCGTTGTTGGTGGCGCCGATGCCAACAGCTTCAACCTCTCAAATACTGGGAAATAACGAAGCTTTTGAGCCATACACTTCAAATATTTATACCCGCAGGGTTTTAAGCGGGGAATTTATTGTGGTGAACAAACATTTGTTGGAAGATTTGGTTGATTTGGGTTTGTGGGACAATGAAATGAAAGAAAATATTATGCGCGCTAACGGATCCGTTCAACATATTGACAGTATTCCCCAAGAATTGAAAGTTTTGTACAAAACTGTTTGGGAAATGAGCATGAAAGATATCATTGATATGTCTCGTCAGCGCGGTTATTTTATTGACCAATCTCAATCGTTAAACTTGTTTATGCAAGATGCCAATTATGCCAAATTAACGTCTATGCATTTTTATGCCTGGAAATCGGGTTTAAAAACGGGCATGTATTATTTACGCACCAAAAGTGCCGTAAATGCAACCCAATTTACGGTTTCAAACATTAAAAAAGTAGAAGAAATTCCTCTTACGCCAGAAGAGTTAAAACAATTGATACTGCAATCAAAAGAGAATCTTGACGATTGTGAAATGTGCGGCTCATAACCTTAAAAATCTATTCCTTTTTTTGAAGAAACCTTTACTTTTAAATTTTAAGTTGAGGTTTCTTTTTAAAAAAAATAGGATAAACAATCGATATTTTTGACATCAATAATTTTTAGGTTTAAGCAAAATCACGTAAAAAAAGCATTCAATTAGACCTACTTTTTAAAGGGGTGACAATTGTTAGGGTTAAATAAAATTTTAAACGTATTTTTGCCAAAATTTAACACCGAAATAATGGGAGATTTTTACATTTTAATTATTGTTGCATTAGCCATATTGGCAGTTGTTGATTTGGTTGTGGGCGTTAGTAATGATGCCGTAAACTTTTTAAATTCGGCCATTGGCTCTAAAGCTGTTTCCATGCGCACCATTATGATTGTGGCAAGTTTGGGGATATTTATTGGCGCCGTATTTTCAAGCGGAATGATGGAAGTAGCCCGTAAAGGGATTTTTATCCCAAGCGAATTTTACTTCAATGAAATTATGATCATTTTTGTGGCGGTAATGATTGCGGATGTTTTGCTGCTGGATTTATTTAATTCACTGGGAATGCCCACCTCCACCACCGTTTCAATTGTGTTTGAATTGTTGGGGGCTGCCGTGGTAATGGCTTTGATAAAAATTAACGCTTCCGGTACCGAAACTTTTTCGGATCTTGGCAAATATATCAACTCAGATTCCGCACTGTTAATCATTTCCGGAATATTACTGTCGGTTGTCATTGCTTTTTCTGTAGGATCATTTGTTCAATATATTTCAAGGTTGATATTTTCATTTCATTATGAGAAAAAAATGAAATATGTAGGAACGGCCTTTGGAAGTATCGCCCTTACAGCCATAACGTATTTTATTTTTATTAAGGGATTAGGCGGCACACCGTTTTCTGATCAAATTTCTGCCATATTAAAAGGACGTGAATTTTATATTTTAGGGGGAAGTTTTATTTTTTGGGCCATTTTTTCTCAAATTTATACGCTTATTTTTAAAAAAAATAGCCTTGTATTGGTTATCATCATTGGTACATTCGGACTAGCCTTGGCTTTTGCCGGTAACGATTTGGTAAACTTTATTGGCGTACCAATGGCCGCTTGGCATTCTTATGAAGCCTGGTCCGTTTCAGGGGTTGAAGCTACCGCATTCCCTATGGTTCAATTGGCCAAAAAAGTGCCTACCGAATCGGGATTGCTATTTTTGGCAGGAGCTATAATGGTGCTCACCTTATGGTTTTCAAAAAAAGCAAAATCAGTAACAGAAACTGAGATTGGATTGTCAAGGCAAGGTGATGGCCACGAGAAATTTCAGGCTAATTTTTTATCTCGATTTGTTGTAAGATGTTCCGTAAACATTAGCAATGCCCTAAACTATTTTTTACCCGATAAATTACAGGAAAAAATTAATGCCCAGTTTTTAAAGCCGGTGATTTCTTTGCCCAAAGACAAAGAGTATGAGTTACCGGCATTTGATATGATTAGGGCATCCGTTAATTTGATGGTATCAGGTATTTTAATATCAATCGCAACTTCCTATAAACTGCCATTGTCCACAACTTATGTAACTTTTATGGTTGCCATGGGTTCATCATTGGCCGACAGGGCTTGGGACAGAGAAAGTGCTGTGTTTAGGGTTGCAGGCGTTATAAATGTTATTTTAGGATGGTTCTCAACAGCGTTTATGGCATTTGTTTCCGCAGGAACTTTTGCGTATCTAATTTATTTGGGAGGAACTCCGGTAATTGCATTTTTATTGTTGCTGGTTGGATTTTTATTGATAAGAAGCACTTTAAACCATGCCAAAAGAACCAAAGAGGAAAAGAAAAAAAGTTATATTGACAGAGCTGAATTAATCACCATTAATGAAGTGATTAATGAAAGTTCAGACCATATTTCTGAAGTGGTAAAACGCGTAAATAAATTATACACCAATGTGGTCGATGATTTGGCTTTGCATGATTTAAACAAACTTTCCAAGACTGATAAACATGTTAAAAAGTTGAATAAGGAAGTAAATGTGCTTAAAGAAGATGTGTTTTATTTTATTAGGTCGCTTCATGAAACCTCTGTTGAAGCAAGTCGATTTTATATTTTAGTGTTGGGGTATTTACAGGATATCACGCAGTCTATTGAGTATATTTCAACAACAAGCTACAAACACGTTAGCAACAATCATAAAAATTTAAAGAAATCACAAATTAGCGATTTAAATATCATCAGTGAAAAATTAGTCGTTTTGTTTAATCAGATTGAACATGACTTCACCAAAAAGGATTTTAGCAATTTGGCAGTTATTATTGATGAAAAACAAGCATTGTTTAACCATCTGGCAGAATCTATCGACAAACAAATTTCAAGAATCAGGACAGAGGAATCGAGTCCGAAAAACACCACATTGTATTTCGGTATTTTATTGGAAACCAAAGATTTAATATCGGCTTTAATGAATTTATTGGAGTTGTATCAGGAATTTTATATCCTTGGAAAAAAAGCATAATTAAAAATTTAGAGATCCTATTTATAAGGTTCAAAATAATATAAAATAAAAAACCTGTTCCTTTGATGGAACAGGTTTTTTTATCCTAAATTTTTATGCTAATTTTAAATCAAACAAAAATTTACTTTTTCTTTTTATGCTTTAATATTTCTGCATCAATATAAAAAATGATGCTTTCAGAGATGTTTTTCAGCAAATCTCCAATTTTTTCAAATTTTTTCATCACCACCAACGCCATTAAATATTGCCTGATCAATTCCGGATTTTTAACGGCGTCTTCAGCCACTATATTGAAAGCATTTGCATTTATTTCATTGATAATTTTATCTTTCTTAAATACTTTTCGTGCAGCTTTTATATTTTCATTGATATAGGCTGTTTCCACATCCTTAAACATACTGTCGAGAGTTTCAAACATCAGGTTAAACTGCAACCTCTCAATAAGTTCCGGAACCAATTTTTGATTTAAATCAACGGTGTGGTTAGCGATATCATACGCCTGATCGCCAATCCGCTCCAAATTGTAATTAATTTTCAGCAGTGCCAATGCAAATCTCAAATCAGTTGCCACGGGATTGTACAATGCGATAAATCGATCAGTATCCTTTTCAATTTTTAAATCAAGTGAATTAACTCTGTTCTCTTTTCTAATGACTTCTTCTGCCATATCTGTATCGAAAATAATGAATGCTTCATAGGCAAGTTGAACCTGTCCATGGCATAAGCTTAACATTTCTTCTCCTATCTGACTTAAAACAACTCTTTGTTCTTCAATATTTATCATAATTTTATTTTTTTAACCGAATCTGCCTGTAATATAATTTTCGGTTTGTTTTTTTTCTGGATTCGTAAATATCTTTTTCGTTTTGTCAAATTCAATGAGTTCCCCCATATAGAAAAAAGCAGTATAGTCACTAATTCTAGAAGCCTGTTGCATATTATGGGTGACTATAATAATGGTGTAAAATTCTTTTAAATGATGGATTAATTCTTCAATTTTAGCGGTAGAAATAGGGTCTAAAGCCGAAGTTGGCTCGTCCATCAACAAAATGGAAGGTTCAACCGCCAAGGTTCTTGCAATGCACAATCGTTGTTGCTGTCCGCCCGATAATGCCAAAGCCGATTTGTTTAAATTGTCTTTTACCTCATTCCATAAATCAGCCTGCACCAACGCTTTTTCCACACGCTGCGCAATCAATTCTTTGTCTTTGATACCTTGGATTTTTAATCCGTACGCAACATTTTCAAAAATGGATTTCGGGAACGGATTTGGTTTTTGGAATACCATGCCAACTTCTTTCCTCAATTCTTCAACCTGCGTTTTTTTTCCGTAAATGTTAGTGTCATCTATTTTAATTTTACCTTCCATTTTAAAATCATCCACATAATCATTCATCCTGTTAAACAATCGAATGAAAGTAGATTTTCCGCAGCCGGAAGGACCGATAAAAGCGGTAATGCTTTTTGGCTTAATATTCATGGAAATATCTTTTATGGCCTGAAAATCGCCATAATATACATTTACATTTTTGGCGTGTAGTTTATATTTTTCAGAAGGGGAAGCTTCTGTTTTAGTCTCGTTGGTTTTTTCTGTCATTATCGCATTCATTGAATTATTGTAATTTTTTTTGCCATTTGTTTCTTAAATAAACAGCTATTCCATTCATAATAAATGTAATAAGCAACAATACTATTATTGCCCCGGCTGCAGCAACTGCAAATCCCTGTTGCGGCCTTGTTGTCCAATTAAAAATTTGCATTGGCAACACTGAAAACGTGTCGAAAAGCGAATGAGGAACAAATGGCACATAAGCCATGGCGCCTACCACAATTAAAGGCGCTGTTTCACCTATTGCCCTAGATAAAGAGAGAATTATTCCCGTAATAATACCTCCAAATGATGACGGCAAAACAACACTTCTTATGGTTTGCCATTTTGAGGCGCCCAATGCGAAAGAAGCTTCTTTTAATGAGGATGGCACCGCTTTTATGGCCTCTCTGGTTGCCACAATTATGATTGGCAAAATTAAAAGCGACAAGGTTAAACTGCCTGCCAAAATACTTCCCCCAAAATTAAAAAAGCGAACAAAAATACCCAATCCCAGCAATCCATAAATGATGGAAGGAACGCCCGCCAAATTTGAAATATTAATTTCCAATAAAGAGGACAATCTTGATTTTTTTGAATATTCTTCTAAATAAATACCGGCACCAACTCCAACAGGAATTGCAAAAATAATGGTTAAAAGCATTACATCCAATGTACCAATAATGGCAGTATAAATTCCAGCCTGTTCTGGTTTTCTGGAGGGTAAACTGGTTATAAAATCCCAATTAATTCTTGTAAAACCTACACGAACAATGTTATAAAGCAAAATGGCCAGGATTAAAATGCCAAAAAGGGTAAATAACATACCCAACGCTTTAAATGCCTGATCTTTATACCTATTTTTCTTTAAGTTATTCATACTTTTCCTGATACTTTTTCTTAATCCAAAAACTAATGCTGTTCAACGTAAAGGTAAATAAAAACAAGGTAAGACCCGCGGCAAAAATAGTTTTATACTCTAATGAGCCTTGTGGTGCGTCACCTGAACTTACTTGCACAATATAAGAAGTGATCGTTTGAATTGGGATGGTTGGATTTAAAGTGAATTGGGCTTGTTGCCCAGCTGCAATAGCTACAATCATAGTTTCGCCAATGGCTCTTGAAATGGCTAATATGATGGATACGATGATTCCTGAGGAAGCTGCCGGCACCATCACTTTAAATGCCGTTTGAAATCGGGTTGAACCCATTCCGAAAGCGGCTAATTTTAATGACTTTGGCACTGCGTATAAAGCATCTTCACTTAACGAGGAAATAAACGGAATAATCATAATTCCCATAACAATCCCTGCGGAAAGTGAGTTGAAAGTTTCCAAATCCGGGTAAATAGTTTGTAAAAACGGTGTCACGACTGATAAGGCAAAAAAACCGTAAACTACCGTTGGAATGGCCGCTAAAATTTCAAGAAATGGCTTTAAAGTTTTTCTGAAACTCTTGGGCGCGTACATATTTAAATAAATGGCAATGGTTAATCCTATTGGAAGCGCCACCGCAATAGCTATTGCCGCAGTTAAAAATGTTCCTGAAACCAAGGCTAAAATACCAAAATGTTTTTCACTAAAAAGCGGGGTCCATTGTGTGTCGGTCAAAAACTCAAAAATTGACACAGTCCTAAAAAATGAAATACTTTCAAACAACAATACCACAATAATACCAATGGTGGTAAATATGGTAATGGAAGCACACAGCTTTAATATAAATTCAATTATTTTTTCTTTAACTTTCATATATTACAATTGCCGACAAGAAACCTTGTCGGCAAATATAAATTTTTTATAACTCTGTTATTTAATCAACGCTTGGCTAAAAATTGTTTTTTGTTCTTCATAACCACTTTGGGGCATTGGAACATAACCAACTTCTTTAGACAATTTTGGGGCATTGCTTAAATAGAAATCGATAAAACTTTTAACTTCAGGACGTTGGGCCGATTTTTTATTCACAAAAATATATAACGATCTTGATAAAGGAGCATATTCATTGCTCGCCACAGTCTCTAAACTTGGCAATACAGCTCCTTTTCCGTCATCAATGCCAACAACGCCTAATTTTTCCTTATTTTCTTCGTAATAGGACAATCCGAAATAACCCAAGGCATAGGTGTCTTTTTCAATTCCTTGTACAGCAACATTATAATCTGAAACTGCATTATAATCAGTTCTGCTGGCGCCAGATTCTCCCATAATTGTTTCAGTGAAGAAATCATAGGTTCCATGGGAAGTGTTTGGACCGTATAAGTGAATTTCTTCATTTGGCCATCCTTTTCTGATGTCGCTCCATTTTTTAACAGTGCTATTTGGCTCCCAAAGTTTTTTAAGTTCTTCGGTAGTCATTGTTTTAGCCCAAGTATTGTCTTTATTTACCACCACGGAAATACCGTCAAGCGCAATAGTCAAACGAACATATTCAATACCGTTTTGTTTACAAAGTTCAATTTCTTTGTCTTTAATGTCTCTTGATGCGGCACTGACATCAGTGTCACCAATTCCGAATTTTTTAAAACCTCCACCAGTACCCGACTCACCTACGGTAACTTTCACTTGTGAATTAACTTTTAAATATTCTTCAGCAACAGCCTCTGAAACTGGAAAAACAGTTCCGGATCCATCAATAGAAATTGCTCCCGTTAATGCAGCATCTTCTTTTTTCTCATTTTCTTTTTTGTTTCCGCAAGCTCCAATTACTAAAGCTAAGGATAAGATAAATACTAATTTTTTCATTTTTGTCTGTTTTAATTTGTTTTGCAAAGGACTGTTTTGATTGTTAAATTTAGGTTAACTAAAAATTATTTGTATTCTATTATTTTCTTTACATTAAATGAATTATAGCTTAAATTCCGCATTTAAAAACACCAGTGATTTGTTGTCTATTGTTGCATTGTCAAAACTAAAATCTTGGTAATTTAAAGAAAATTTAAGGCCTTTAACAGGCGCATATTGAATTCCCGCAATAATTTGACTTCCGTTTTTGTCGAAATTCCAGGCTGCAGTTTGACCCGTTAATGTATTTGAATTTAGTGCATCATAGCGGCCAAAAATTTCAAATTTTTTGTTGATTATGTAGGTTGAATAAAAGGAAAAACCGTCTAAATCGTGGTCAACGGCCGGACTGGAATATTTTTTTCCGTTGTTTAATTCATTGTATTCTGCACCAAATCTCCAATGAGATGCTTTATAGCCCGCAAATAAGGCCAAAGCGGTAACTGCTTTTGAATTGGTGGTTGGCTGTGCATCCATATAAATTTTTGTGGTCAATCCTTTTATGGGTTCAAACACCAAATTCCCACCAAATCTTTGATTGCCGTCTTCATCCTGTAATTTTTTGTAGCCTTCACCATTCACAATCAATACATTTGCTTTTAATGTTTTGGTGATTGTAAATTCAGCGCTTACACCCAAATCGGCACTGGTTCCAAAACCGTATGCATCTTGATAGGAAGTAAATATATAACGGTAACCCCAAAAATCTTCCTGGTCGTTAAATTGTTTCATTCCAATCATTCCCATACTCAATTTTACGCCTTCAGCCACTTTCCAATCCAATTGGGCGGCTTTTAAAAACGCGGTATACTCACTTCCGCCGGTATTGCTGCCAACATCAAAAGTAATTTTTGCTGAAATATTTTTACTGAAATCGTATTTATAGCCAAAGTAAGAACGTTTTAGCTCGAAAGCACTTTTGTTGGTGGCGTTTTGGGAAAGATCTGTGTGGTAATTCCAAAAAACCTTAAATTGAACATCGCCGCTGGGTTTAAATTCTTCTTCTGTTGTGTTTTGGGAAAATGAGGAAATGGTTAAAAAAAGCGCACTTAAAAAAAATAATTGTTTTTTCATTTTTACCTACTTTGATTTACATTCACCAAAAAGTGAATTTTTTAATTAATTTTTAAAATTATAAAATTGATCAATAACGATTATTGATGAATATCATTTTTTAATTCATCGCCATTTTTTTTGGGCAATGATTCTTTTTAATAAAAATTTAAATTGAAGAATGTAAAAAAAGCTTTTATCGCTTTATTTTTTTGGTTCATCCTTTACTAGTTTTTGTCGTTGCAAAGAACCCATGTGTTTGTTAAGTTAATGTTAAGTGGATGTTACCTTTGCAATAAAGTTTGCTTTGAAGTGCCTAAAGTTTGAATAATCATTATAACCTAAAAAAGCTGTAAAAAATCGGTTTAACCGCTCGCAAAGAAGGCGCAATGTTCGCGAAGCATTCGGTTTTTAAATTAAGTCAACGTTATTTAGGCATCAGCAATCGAAAATTCGTAAATCGTAAATCGTAAATTTAAAGGTTCTTCGTGGTTAAAAAAAGGCTGCCCGAATTGGCAGCCTAGAACATTTCACAAATTAGTTGACAAAAACTAATGGATATTATGAAAAGATATATTTAAATCGTGTTTAAATACCCAGCAAATTTCAATGAATAAATCCTGTTATGTGTAACTAAATCATTATGATATTATTAAATATTTTTCAAAAATAAGTGCCTAAAATGCCTAAAGTTAAATCGCTCCCAATTCAGCAGTAAAAAATGAAAATATAGTTGAGATTTTCTTTTTTGTCAAGCACTTTTATAAGATAACATTTCAAATACTTATTGAATTCCAACAAAGTTTCCTAAATCAAAAGAGCCTATCTAAAAGTCGGTTTAACCGCAAAGCGCGCAAAGAAGACGCAATGTTCGCAAAAAGTTTGATCTTTAAAATCAGTGCTTTCCTAAAGCTTAAATTTTTAAAACTAACATTAAAATATTGTCAATTTAGGTCAACGTTATTTGGCAACGACAATTCATAATTCATAATTCGTAATTCGTAATTCGTAATTCGTAAATCGTAACTAATAAGTGCCTAAAGTTTGGAGTGCCTAGAGTGCCTAGAGTTAAAAATTTCAAGCCCAACAACCGTATCAAGACGAGACGTTTTCTTAATTTTTTCAAAAATGGCTTATTTCTAATATCATTGAAACTGTTTTACTT
>PHDE01000199.1 GCA_002842505.1 Bacteroidetes bacterium HGW-Bacteroidetes-3
AAACTGCCGATTTTCCCAACACATAATGCAAAATTTGACTTCTTTTTATGGGCAAAACCAAGAGCGGCTTTATGTTCATCACCGGCAGTTTTTGCAGAAAAAATCGCATCAGCAAATCGGTCAAAAACCAGTAAAATAAAAATCCGTTGAGGATTATCAATGGATCAGAATCCGGGAATTGTTCATCAAGAATTGGAAATAAACTGATGCCCAATGCCAAAAATGTTAACATAAAATATAGCGCCAAAAAAACCATTAAAATATTTAAGCCAATACTTTTTTGCCAATAGGAAGAACGAAAAAATTGTTTCCATTCAAAATTTATAAAGTTTTTGATCATTTGGTTGGTTTAATTTCTTTATGAGTTATAGGTTGGTTCCAAATTATTTTGTGACGGGTAAATGTAGCGATTTTAAAAAAATATTATCCAAAGTTTCGCTATTTTTGTAATCTCAAAAATTGAACATGTTTAAATTTCATACACTCACCATAAAGGAACTCAAAAAAGAGACTGCTGATGCGGTTTCTATACTGTTTGATATTCCCGCAGCATTAATGGAAGAATTCAAATTCATAGCCGGACAATATATCAACATCAAAAAAAACATTGCAGGTGTAGAATTGCGAAGGGCATATTCTATTTGTTCAGCACCAAAAAGCGGCGAGTTGCGCATTGCCATAAAAGCGGTTGACAACGGAACGTTTTCTGTTTTTGCCACCACCATTTTAAAAGAAGGTGATATTTTGGAAGTGTCTAAACCCTTGGGTAAATTTGTCTTGGAAACGGATTCAGAAAAAACAAAAAACTACCTTGGCATTGCAGCAGGAAGCGGAATTACCCCAGTAATGTCCATGATAAAAGCGGTATTAACGGAAGAGCCAAAAAGCACTCTTAAACTTATTTATGGCAACAAAACGGAGGTTGACACTATTTTTTATGCTGAAATAAATGAGTTGCAACAACTTTATCCGACTAAATTTAATGTGCAATATGTTTTTAGCAGAGAACCAAAAGAAGCTGCTTTATTTGGGCGAATTGACAAAGGAAACCTCAACTTTATCCTTAAAAACAAGTTTAAAGACATTTCTTTTGACACTGCCTTTTTATGCGGACCCGAAACAATGATTCAAACTGCAAAAGAAACCTTGGTTGAAAACGGTTTGGGAGAAAACAACATTCATTTTGAATTGTTTACGCCGCCTGTTGTTTCAGAAAGTGAAGCGCATATCGCTTTTGAAGGAACTTGCGAAATTACCGTGGTGGTTGATGATGAGGAAACTACCTTTGAAATGGATTCAAAATTAACCATTTTAACCGCCGCTTTAAAAGAAGGATTGGATGCGCCTTATTCTTGCCAAGGCGGAATTTGCAGCAGCTGCTTGGCAAAAGTGACGGAAGGAAAAGCGGTGATGGATAAAAATTCCATTTTAAGCGAAGCAGAAATTAAGGATGGTTTTATTTTAACCTGTCAGGCACATCCTACCACTCAAAAAATCACCATTGATTACGACAATGTATAATAAATTATAGTAATTTCACATTTTGGTAAACTAAATTTATGACTTTTTACGAACTTAAAGAAGCGATACTGATTGGTTTTTTCCTTTCCTTTATGATTGGCCCCGTTTTTTTTACGTTAATTCAAACCAGCATTGTTAAAGGCGCACGAGCCGCTTTATCATTTGATTTAGGCGTTGTTTTAAGCGATATTGTGTTTATTTTAATTGCTTACTTTGGCAGTAAAAGCATTTTGGAAGAAATAAAAGATGATTCTCGTTTGTTCTTTATTGGCGGTTCCATATTGTTGGTTTACGGACTTATCACTTATTTAGATAAAAGCCAAAAAAGAACTATTCAGGATGAAACGTTGGTGCTTCCCGAAAAAACAAATTATAAAAAACTATTTTTAAAAGGATTTTTGCTCAATTTCATCAATGTTGGGGTATTGGCATTTTGGCTGGGAATGCTTGTGATTGTAAGTTCAAATCTGGAAATGAATCCGGCGAAAATATTCAACTACTTCGCGCTGATTGTTGTTAGCTATTTAATTACCGATATCGGGAAAATTTTATTGGCAAAACAATTGATCAAGAAATTAACGCCCGCAGTAACCTTCAAAATAAAACGCGCAATGGGTATTATGCTTATGGTTTTTGGCTTGGTTTTAATCATAAAAGGGTTTATTCCAAGAGAAAAACTGCATTTTAAAACCGCCATTGAAAAGTTAGAATAATCTGGCGAAAACGAAAAATAAAGCTCTTTTAAATCATCTAATTTGAATTAATTTTTTATAACACTCCTTTATATTTTAGTATATTTGATTTGCTGAATTGTTTAATAATTGCAAAAATAAATATTTTTACTTTTAACGAATAAAACCGAATATCTTTAAAAATATCGCATATTTTCTCTTTTCCGAATGGTTGGGACAAGTCTCAACTATTCCCCAAAAAATAGGAGCAGACCACGATAATTTTAAAAATTGCCATATCGCATTTTAAAATATAATTGGAATAACCGCGACAAACGGTACCTCCTGAAACCATAATGGACTAATAATTTGGAAAAAACAGGTATTTAAGATTAATTGAGCTGTATTAAAAAACAGTCAACGCTGCCTAAAAATTAATGCTTAAATTTGAGATAGCACAAACCTACAAATATTAAATAAGTTAATTGCCGCAACGGAAAATATTCAATTTTTACATCACAAAATCCATTAAATACCGTTGGCTATAATATGAAAAATGAAAAATCAATAATACTTGCAATTGGAATTTTGCTTGGTTTGTTAGCCAACATTGCCAGGTTGGGCACATTTGGTTTCTTTTACCCTATAGGAATAATTTCAACCCTAATCTTCGGATTTATGCATATTATATTTTTAACTGAATTATATAATTTTTTCGATAAACTAAAATCATCCGGCAAAATAATTGCTTGGATTGGTGTTTTTACCTATCCGCTAATTTTTATTTTCCAATTTGATCTTGAAGAATTTTCTGACACTTTTTATGTTTATGAGCATTTAACCGGAGAGCGAACTCCTGATTTTGAATATTGTGCTTTCTGGATTGCAATAGTTTCCGGAATAATTTACATAACAAATTTTATAATTTGGCGATTGAAAATAAAAAAACGGCTATGGAAATGACATTTATAATTAATTTAATATTCAACAAAAAAAATGAGATATAATTGAGCAATATTCCCGACTTTAGCAAAACACAATGATTTAAAACCGTTGGGCATTATTTAAAAAAAATTGAAATGGAAAATAAACATAAAGGTTGGCAAAGGATTTTGCTAATTATAATCCCTTATATATTCATTGTTGGAATCTTCCAATTTATAGGAGCGTTGATTGCTAGAGTTGACTTCAACAATATAAATTTTCCAAAAACATCTGAACAACATATTATTATTTCCTTTTTCTCATTGCTTGGAACTTTTCTGGTTTTATGGATTTTTATGAAATATGTTGATAAAGAGAATTTTGTCAAACTTGGTTTTGACACTAAAAACAGACTTCATGAATTTCTTGTTGGGATAATAATTGGGGCTTTCATAATGAGTGCCGGTTATTTATTTTTACTGTTTTTTGAAGAAATAAATTTTCAAAAAGTGATTTTTAACACTAAAGAAATCATTATTTCAATATTGCTGTTTATTATTGTCGCTATTATGGAGGAAGTTTTGCTTAGGGGATATGTTTTAAAAAATTTAATGGTTTCATTTAACAAATATGTTGCTTTAATTGTTTCTTCCATTTTATTTTCTTTGATGCACGGATTCAATCCCAATATAGATTTATTTGCATTTATCAATTTGTTTTTAGCCGGAATATTTTTAGGAATTTCATATATACACACTAAAAACCTGTGGTTTCCTATCGCTTTGCATTTAAGCTGGAATTTATTTCAAACAATTTTCGGATTTAACGTTAGTGGCCAAGACACTTATTCGGTGATTGAGTTTACTATGATTGAACAAAATTTATTAAACGGAGGCGCATTTGGTTTTGAGGGCTCAATTTTAGCTGTTATTGCAATGTTGATAACAATTGTTGGAATTGAAATCTATTACAAGCGACAAAAACCAGCCATAACAACTTTTAAAATTAACAATCAAATCTGAAGCTTTACAACCTGATTTTCCTCCATAAACAATAAAAAAGAAGATATGAAACGAGCATAACAAATTTTGATACACAAGGGAATGATTAATAGCGAACAGTCCCGAATTTTCGGGATTACCGCTCAAAAATAAAATTTAAACAGATGAAACGAGCATAACAAATTTTGATACACACAGAAATGATTAATAGCGAACTGCATCTGTACCAATAAAAAATAAAATTTAAACAGATGAAATTTACCACAGTACATTTAGGAAATAATAAAATTGAATTGTTCAATTCTATTTTGGGAAAAGAAACGATTAAAGTCAACCAAAAAATTGTTTCAGAAAAATACTCGGTTTTTGGAACTGTGCATTCATTTAATATCCTTGAAAATGAAAGGGAAGTTGAATGTAAATTAACAACTGGTTTTAGTTTAAACGGCGTTGTGTTTGATTTTTATCAAGACGGAAAACCAATTATTGAATCGCCGAAAAGCAGTTTGTTCGGAATAGTAATAATGTTGATTTTTGGCATTATTATTTATAATGTAATTGCTAAAATGTGAAGATAAATATGGCTTAAGATATTAAATGCTTATCCTGAAACCATTAATCAGAAAAGCTTTTTATAAACTCTGAAAAAAATTCTAAAAATGGATAACGGTTTATAAAAAGGTAACTAATCAGTACTTAAAGTGCCTAAAGTTTGAAGTACTTAAAGTTAAAAAAAAAAGGATTTTTATGAAGTAAAACACTTTTAATGATATTAAAAAT
>PHDE01000014.1 GCA_002842505.1 Bacteroidetes bacterium HGW-Bacteroidetes-3
CCAATCCGGAAAGTGTGCCGTTTGCAATTTCAATGGCATCTGCTTCATCCTTAAATTTAGTAACCGCCACAACAGGCCCAAAAATTTCTTCCTGAAAAACCCTCATTTTATTGTGGCCTTCCAAGATGGTTGGCTGTATGTAAAATCCGTTTGCCAAATCGCCTTTTAATTTGCAGGCTGCACCACCTGTCAGTACTTTTGCGCCTTCTTCTTTGCCAATTTTTATGTAGGAAAGTATTTTTTCATATTGGTCGTTGGAGGCTTGTGCGCCCAACATAGTGCTTACGTTATACGGACTGTCCTGAATAATGGCCTTGGTTCTGGCAATTACTTTTTCCATAAATTTATCGTAAATGCCTTCTTGAACCAACAATCTCGACGGACAAGTACAAACTTCTCCTTGGTTGAAGGCAAATAAAACAGCGCCTTCAATGGCTTTATCCAAGAAAGCGTCATCTGCATCCATCACAGAATTAAAGAAAATATTTGGTGATTTTCCGCCCAATTCCATCGTCACCGGATTTAGGTTTTTGGAAGCATACTGCATAATTAATTGTCCGGTGGTGGTTTCTCCGGTAAAAGCAACTTTATTCACGCCCGAATGTGACGCCAACGGTTTCCCGGCCTCCGGCCCAAAACCGTGAATAACATTTACCACGCCAGGAGGAAAAACCTCGGCGATTTTCTCCATTAACAAAGTAGCTGATGACGGCGTTTGTTCTGCCGGTTTTAAAATAACGCAGTTACCCGCTGCCAAAGCAGGCGGTAATTTCCAAGACAACATCAATAACGGAAAGTTCCAGGGAATAATTTGGGCGATAACGCCAAGCGGTTCTTTAATGTTCATGGAAAGCGTATTGGCATCCAACTCGGTTGCGCTGCCTTCTTCGGCCCTTATTACGGCCGCAAAATAACGCCAATGGTCAACCGACAAAGGAAGATCCGCATTCAGTGTTTCCCGAATTGGTTTTCCGTTGTCGCAAGTTTCCACCAAGGCAAATTCCTCTAAATTTGCTTCAATAATATCAGCAACTTTATTGAGCAATGCCGCTCTATGCGCCGCAGAAGTATTTCCCCAGGCATCTTTTGCCGCATTGGCCGCGATCACCGCATTGTCAACATCTTCTTTTTGCGAACGAGGATATTTCGCGATTAGTGAATTGTCAACTGGCGAATGGTTGTCAAAGTATTCGCCTCCAACCGGCGCCACGAATTTTCCATTGATGAAATTTCCGTATTTTTCTTTAAATTTTGGTTTTGAATATCCCATATTGAATGAATTAAATAAATAATGCCTACTCTTTTATAGATTTTCGGTTTCCTCTTTATTGGTTAATTTTTACTTTTACAAATGCAAACAATTCAGCACAAGAAAAGTTGAAACTTTAAAACACAATTTTCCGCTGTATTAAATTTAAAGTTAATTAAATTTTTCGTTCTATCACAATTAAACAAAATTTTTAGGTTTTGTTTAACGAAAACTTAAAGGAAAGAGAGGAATGTTAACATAATACGTAATAGATGTTTTTGTATTAAGGACAATAGTTTGGGATCAAATTGGGAATTTAAGCCATAGGATTTCCATTTAGTATCAACTAGATCAGCATTATTGTTGATTTTTTAAGGCAATTGGGAAAGCTAAAATCTATAAAAGAGTGGCAATATAAAAAATAAGACAATAGATATTTAGACACTTTTGAAAACAGGGTGAAGGAATATTTGAAACTCATTGTCAAAATCCTAATGAATTTATTGCATTTGGGAACTGTTAATTTTTAGGTTTAATATAAGGTATCAATTGTATTTGTGCTGCCATTCTAATTAAAGATGCGGTATTTTTAACTTCAAATTTAGCCAATAAGTTTTTCCTGTGTGTATCTACCGTTGTTGTGCTGATAAAAAGTTTTATGGCAATCTCATTGTTTGTCAAACCATCTGCAATAAGCAAAAGAACTTCCATTTCCCTTCTTGTAATAATGGGAATTTTGGAATCTTCATTTTTTTGCACTGTTAATTCGACTTCATCACTTAAAAATATTTCTCCCTCAATGACAGTTTCTATGGCATATACCAATTCTTCACGTGTCGCATTTTTTAGTAAATAGCCAGAAGCTCCGTTGTCAAGCATTTTTTGGATAAAGCTCTGTTGGTTAAACGAGCTAAGACCGATAATATGAATACTTGGGTATTTCATTTTTACCTCTTTACACAAATCAATCCCACTCATATCGGGAAGGTTTATATCCATTAATATCACATCTGGCTGTTGCTGTTGCAAGAAAGCCATGCAAGAGGCTGCATTCATGGCATGCCCCATCCACTCAATACTTTTTTCATTTTGAAGTAAAGATCGGATGCCTTCTATCACCATATAGTGGTCGTCTACAATAAAAACTTTTATAACCATTTAAATATCAACTTCAATTTGAACAGATGTGCCATTACCCAGTTGCGAATTGACATCAAGCCTGCCTTTTAAAAAATCGACACGGTGTTTGATGTTTACCCAGCCCATTCCTTTTGACCAATCTAAAATTTTGGTGTCAAACCCTTTGCCGTCATCTTCTACGGTTATAGCCAACAAACTGCCGGATTTTGTAACCTGTACAATGGCAGTTTTTGCAGAAGCATGTTTTAAGGTATTGCTAATCAATTCTTGAATAATACGGTAGATGGTTATCGCTGTTGTTTGTTCTAATGTTACATTCTCTAGACCAATAGATTGATATGAAATTTTCAACGCACCTGAATTATTTATTTCATTACAAAAATCTTTCAATGCTGTATCCAATCCAAATTTCACTAATGCTTCGGGCATCATATTATGTGCCACACGCCGCATTTCTTTTATGGAGCTGTCCAGCATATCCATGCTGCGTTCAAAAGCCTGTGTGTTTTCAGGCGTCATGATTAAATTTCCTTTCATGCCATTAAATGAAAATTTTATTCCTGATAACATTCCTCCCAACCCGTCATGCAAATCTTTGGCTATTCTTGTCCGTTCCTGTTCTTCCCCTTTTAACACTGCTTCAGTGGCAATTAATTGTTGCTGGGTTTCCAATTCGTTGATGCGTTGTTGCTGAAGTTTTTGTTTTTGTTTATAGTTGCGGTATGACAGAAGAGAGATAATTAATAGTGTAACACCGCCCACAATCAGAATGTGGTTTAAAATATTTTTTTGATGTAAAGACAACTCATGAAGTTTCTTTTCTGTTTCAAGTTGTTTGATACGAATTTCTTTTTGTCCAAACTGGTATTTTTTTTCCAGATTCAGTGCATTTTTTTGAATAGTTTCATTTAATAAGCTGTCTTGCAGTAATTTGCTTTGTTGTGAATATGAATATCCTGTTTTTATGTCCTGTAGACTGAATGAAATATTTGCAAGGTTGTTTAACATTTTTGACTTTTCAGGCACAAGGTTGTAACTTTCCGTAATAGCAAGAGCATCCAGACCAAACTTTTTCGCAAGATTGAACTGTTTTGTAAATTGATAATACATTGAAATGCCCCGTAGCGCAATAGCCTCACCCTCATATGCCTTCAGTTTTCTGTTGAGTTGTAATGCCATGTCATAATTTTCTTTCATCCTGTCGTAATTTCCAAAATTCATATAGGCATCACCAAGGTTCAGCATTTGGTTAGCCTCCATACTCATATCATTCACTTTCCTGCTTATTGCCAAAGCTTCCTTAAAAAGCGGAATGGCTTTGCCAAATTGTTTTTTAAAGGCATAATTAGCTCCAAGGTTATTCAAGGCAATACCTAAATTGTTTGGCAAGTTTAATTGCCTATACAGCTTTACCGATAGCTCACCATAGGTAATTGCCTTGCTGTATTGGTGCAAATCCATGTATAAAACCTGGAGCAAATCATTTATCAAGGCTTCTTTATCCGGTTGATTTATTTTGGCAAAGAGTTTTTGACCTTCCAGATAATAAGTGACAGCTTTTTCATAATTACCTAATGCTCGGTAAGAAGTACCGGTATTGAATAATGTTTTGGCAAGATAAACACTGTCTTTGATTTGTCTGGAAAGTTCTACCGATTTCAAATTGTAGTACAACGATGAATCATACAAACCTTGTTGGTTAAGCACAAACGTATAATTGGCAATAAACTTAATGATGCCCAGGGGATAGTCGATTTTTTTGCTAAGTTCCCATGCTTTACGATAATATGCTTTGGCTAATTCAGGTTCATTGGATTCATACTGTTGCCCAATATTAATGTATAGCAAAACAGCGTTCGTATCTTCCTTTACATCAGGCAATAGCTTTAATAAACTGTCCTTATTCATTAATGTTTGTGCCTGTAATACACTACTCAGAACTAATAAAAATAAACATACAGTCTTTCTCATACAGTAAAAATAATTCTTTCCATCTATCTTACAAATAAAAGAAATAGTAAGCTCAAATCAACTCCCCTTTTTCCATGATTTTTCGGTTTTTTATAAAATCCTGTTTTTAGGGGATTGTTTTGTTTTGCTTTAAATCAGACTTTTACATTAACAATGTTACAAAAAAAAACAAAACCTTGTAATAATTAAAACAAATAAACATGAAAAAGTTACTATTACTTACTCTTCTAAGTGTATTTGTAATGGGCAGTTTACAGGCACAATTGAAAGTTTATAAAAAACCTGTAAAAAACACTCAAAATTTGCAAATATTGAATCAAGATCCGCCACCACCTCCGCCTCCAACAACCAATAAAACGGAAGCGCCAATAACAAAATCGGAGGTGCCCACCAGTGTGTATTATTTAACTTCTGCAAGGGTTAATATCAGAACAGGTAATGATAATAAAGAGTTTCCTTCCGAAGTATATTTTCAGCTTTCCAACGACGTTGCCTTCATTATGCAACAACGAGGAGAAAACATGAGAAATGAAATGAAAATAAACTCTAATACTGAGTTTGGATTAGAAAAGATCAGCACTAAACCAGAAGATTTTACACTGGAATCCATGAAAAAGAAGGGAATAGAATTAAGGATCGTTTATTTTCCTGACTTTATTTCGAATGCCTGGAAAATTGAAGGTGTAAATATTACGCTGGAATTTAAAGACCAGAATGGAACTCTCCATCCAACACTTGGCAGTAAAACAATTGTATTCAACAATGCATCCGGCTTTCTTGATACTTTCAACAAAACTCTTTTGTGCAAGACGGATGGCGAATTAAATCCAACCACATCATCAATTAAACCGTAATAAAAAATAACATCAAATTAAAAATTGATTTTAAGCAAAATAAACCCTGTTTTTAAAGGATCGTTAATTGTTATTTTGAATCATCATTTTAAACCATTTTTAAACATAAAAAACATACATCATGAAAAAGTTACTATTTATTCTGCCACTCTTTTTTTTCAGCCTAACGGTGAATGCCCAGCAAACAGAAGACGATATTTATGTAGGCAAAAGTAAAACGTTTGGAAACTATAAAGGAACTGACATCATCAATGTCAACTCCAAACCCCTGCTTGGTTTGGACAGAAATGTAAAACAAATTAAAGGCCAATCAAACATAACCGGCACAGTGGTAAAAGTTGATTGGTGCGAGGAAGATTGTTTAACAATGTGGGTGCAAAAAGATGACGGAACTACAGTGGCAGTTGGAACAAAAGATTATGGTTTTGCCGTTCCCAAAGATATCGTGGGAAAAAGAATTAATGTAGAAGGGATAGAACCCGCTAAGCTTATTCGTGAAAGAAAAACTATGAAAAAAGAATATCAGAAAGATATTCAATTTGTGGCAACAGGCGTGAAACTTTTTGACAAAAAAGAGTAAAAATTCATTTGGGAATTCCCAAAACGTATTAGAGCCTATAAAAAATCGATCAGAAAAATGGCTATTGTTTACCTCTAAATAACTGATGATGAAAAAATATATTCTTGTACCTATCCTGCTGCTTGTAATGGGGTCAGTTTTTGCGCAAACCAAACCAAAACCGACTGTAAAGAAGGCTGTGCCCGAATTGCAGAAATTATTTACTGGCTCAGGGCTGCCTTACAAAATGGTAAACGACAGTGTAGCTGTTATCCCTTACGAAGGAGAAAATATTGCCTCGTACCAGGTGATAGTACAAAAAATAAGCGACCTGTATATTGTTTATACCAACCTTACAGAAGCACTGCCAGGAAAGATTGATGATACAAAATATAAATTCCTGTTGCAGCAGAATGATTATTTTGATGTTGTAAAAATTGGAATGAGTGCTGATGACAATACGGTTTATGTGAGAGCCGATGTTTATAAAGCCGGCATAACAACAGCCCTGCTGGCCAGAATAATTAAGCAGGTGGCCAATGTTACCAATATTATTGGCGGCGATTTAAAGTAAACGAAACGTATAAAAAATGATATTCAAAATGAAAAAGTATCTTCTTGCATTTATCCTGCTGCTGGCAATGGGCGCCGCCTTTGCACAAACCAAACCAAAAAAACAGGAAAAACCTCCTACCCAAAAAGAAATGGAAGACATGATGAAGGAAATGCAGAAGGGAGTGGAGGAAATGAGTCCGGAGGATAAAAAGATGATGGATAGTCTGGGTATAAAAATGCCCACCGACCAAAACTTGATAAATCAATACAACTTTGCCAATAAGAATATAACTCAACAACAAAAGAAAAATATCTCAGGTATTGAGACAATTCCGGTTAAAGATGCTGCACGAATTGTCGGAATACCCAAAACGATATTAACCAATGCACAGTTATTGGTTTTTCTCCAAAATGTTAACACAGCTGTGTCCAAAAAAATCAGTCCTACATCAAAAAAAATAGCCGAAGATGCATATCAATCCATTAAGAAAAAATATAAAGAAACAATTTATGTTGCTAATGCAGCCAATGGCTTGTGGATATATGGAGAGCCGGAAGCAGCCATTGAACTTATGGGTCGGGCAGTATTGGAAAACACTTCAGATCCTGACAACCTCAATAATTATGCAAGCTTTTTAACAATGAACGGTGGTGAACATCTTGCCTTACCAATTTTACAAAAACTAAACCAAAGATTTCCCGGCAACAGTACAATTCTGAATAATATTGGTCAGGCATGGTTCGGCCTTGGCGATATGGCAAAATCCGAAAAATACTTAGACAGCACTATTCATATTTTTTCTAATCATTCGGAAGCCAATTATACTAAATGCATTATACAAGAATCAAAAGGAAATAAAAAAGAAGCTATCAGTTGTATAAAGAGATCAATTAAAGGTGCTTACAGCGATGTAAAAATAATTAAACTGCAAAAATTAGGGGGGAAACTTCAATCGGGAGATATTCGCTGGAATTTCCAAAAACCTCAAGATGTGCTAGGCCTTGATAAAATGCTGGCCAATCGTCCTGATTTTTATTATTCAAAATCTCAAAGAGAAGAACTATTTCCAAAATGGGAGGAATTTGAGAAAGGATGCAATCTCCTTTTTGAAGAATATATGCCCCATATGAATGAAAACGAAATTATTGCTTCACAGACAAAAATGATGAACGATTTTCGTTCCGGTAAAATTCCGAACTTTAACTTTATCATGGATAAAGCACTCGAATTACAAAAAATTGTAATTACCGATAAAGAAGAGTTTCAAAACAAAATGGAGAAAAAATCTGCCTATCTCCATGATTCAATAATGAATGTGAGTACTAACCTAGTGGAAAAGGTGATAGAAATTAACGAAAAATGGGAAAAAAAGTTTAGGGATGAAATCCATGCAAACCCACCCTCAGGCGCCAATGAAAGAGAACAATCTGAAAATGTGGAAAAAATCCGCAAAATATTTACAGAAAAGGCCTGCCAGGAATCAAAACCAATGATTGATGACTTTCACGATACATATAATAAAAAAACCTACAACCTTAGTGTTGAATGGGTTAGCCGGATGAAATATTTCACCAACGAGATTATTTATTATTTAAGATACAGTTCTCCAACCGAAGAAGATTATCAAAAATCAAAGAATTTACACCTTATAGAATTCCTTTCTTGTATTTCCGGAAAACTTCCGTTTTTTACTACACCAGTTGATTTTCAATATAGCTGTATGGCCTGCAGCGAAATAGCTAGTAGAAGCGGAATATGTGAAGATGAACCGGAAATTGAAACCCACTTTCAAGCACTTTCTGATTTTGAAATCATTCATTGTGATAGTCATATCAAAATATGGACACCAGTTGCTGTAGCTAGATGGGATTGCAACATTCAATCAGTAGAAATGGATGTTGGTATTTTAAAGTTAAATCATATAGAAAACTTTATTGACGGCCAAACAATTAGTGCCACTGCAGAGTTTGGTATTTATAAAAGCATCGGTTCAAAAGATTTGGGTCCATTAAAAGCTGAATTGAAAGCCGGAGGCGGAGGTTTTATTCAATGGGGTCCCAAGGGTGTCTCTGACTTTGGTCTGATTGCAGGAGTAAAAGCTGAAGTCGGACTTGTTGATGGACTTAACCCATACGGTGGACTGGATCCTGGAGGGTATGATATTATGATAAAACCTGGAGAACCTTCTGATGTAGTATTAGGAGTTGAGGCACGAATTGGCTGGAATTCAGGACCTTCCTTGCAGGGCAAGGGTATATTAGAGGATTTGTCAATTAAATAAACTCGAACCTGTTTTCGAAGTTGCTTTTGTAAAAATTGAAGAGTGGGATGATGAAGCAAAAGCTTAGGTTAATTCAAAAGGCCAGAAAAGGTTTGAAGATGGCTTTAAAGAAAAAAATAAGCGAATAGATACGTGAGCATAGCAACAAAAGAGGCCTGCAATCAGCAATGGATTGGAAGGAATAAGAGCTATGAATAATATCGACAGAAGATTATTTGACTAAATAAAAACAAACATCATGAAATATCCAACACTGATTTTTACGATTCTTTTTTCAATTACAGTTTTTTCTCAAAATTGCACCGAAGCTTCACTACTCCAAAAACCCGGCACATGGAAAGAAAGCAGCGGTGGCGGTTCTGGTATAACTGCAGCCGACCTTGCAAGAGAAAAAAAAATAGTGGCATCAATACATACTATGATAAAATCAAAATATTCGCCAATGGGTGTAAATATTGGTTTTAATGGGGGCTATGGCAGGCCCGAATCAAATATGCCTGGCAACAGTTTCTCTTATAGTATCTTAGCTTTCAACTTTTATTGCGATGGCAATGTGCTTAAAGCAGCCCAAGAGACTTCAACTGCCCTTTCTATTACCGCAAATTCACTTGATGCCGAAATTTACGACACGGCACAGGGAGACAGATTATTGGGCGAAGGATTCAACGTTATTTATGATATGCCGGTTCAAAAAGATGGTTACTGGTATTTTAATGAAATAGATGCCGGCCTTGGTTTCGGCATGAAAGGTAAAAGCAGAGCCTGGCTTATTACATACGATGGAAAACTCCCGTTTGCCTATGTAACCAAAAAAGAGTTTTTGGAAAAAAGGAAACAGGCTTTGTCCAATCAAATGCAGATGTCATCAGAAGGATTTAAAGAAAATTTAAAAAATATTGAAATCGAAAAGAAATATAAAGAAGCAGAATATAAAAATGACCCTGAAAAATTAAAAAAGTATCTGAAAATGGATTACCTGGACACTAAAGCCAGGTACGAAAAACTGGTAGCAGATAATGAAAAAGAATTCAAGCCGGCATTTGATAAACTTGAAAAACAATTAAAAATGTTTGCAGAAGAACTGAATCAACAGGCAATTGTGAAAGATGACCCTAATGACCATTTATCTTACCTGTTTATCGATGATAATGACCCCTTTAGAAAAATACTCATCAAGCCAAACCCGGGTTATTTTAATAAAAAATTACCCCGTTCATCTCCTCAGTTCTTTTGGGTAAATGTAATATGGGACCACAATGCGCCAATAGCAACAAAGTTTAGAACAGATATTATGAAAGCTGTTGATTTTACATTGTTAAAGAATATGCTGGGGAAATAGAATTATTATTAATTTAAAATATAAAAAATGAAAAAAATATTTTTGTTCTTCATTCTCGCAATATTAGTAACAGAGCTACAGGCGCAGCAAAAAGCAAAAACGATCAATAATCCACTTCCTAAGGGAACTTTACTTTCTGGAATTTATAGTGCCCCGGGCGGTACTGCCATTATTTTGCAAAATAATGGCAAAGCCGACCTGACACTTATCGCAAAAAAAGAAACCTTAAATAATTTTAGTACCAATTTTTTCGATTTTCCAGTCAAACTTTTGGATAGCACAAAATTTAAAATAGCACTAAAAAAAATACCGATTGGACAAACGGCCAACATTTATGCCGGTGCTGAAGGTAAAATGCCCCGGGACAAAAACATATTAAGAGTGGGTTGTGATTTTACTTACGACCATATCAGCCGCAGTACAAATGACAAATCGTTCAGCACTTTTTATGACGGTAGCGATGTAGCAGTTGGCGGCAACAATGGCGAAGAAGGACGTTACGTTACCTTTGTAACTACAGCTGTTGGGTTAGATGGTTCTACAGGAAAACATCGCCAGATTTTTTGGCGTGACCGCAATACCGGCATCACCAAATTGATAAGCTCTTCTCCTAACGGCGAAGAGGGTAATGGAGATTGTTATTCCCCTGCAATTTCAGGCGATGGAAAATCAGTTGCTTTTGAATCTTATTCCAATAATTTGGTGCAGAGCGATAAAAACAGTTTTCGTGATATTTTTATTTGGCATTCCGGCACCAATAAAATTGAAACGGTGAGTATTGGCACTGGCGGTGCAGAAGCAAATGCAGAGAGTTATGAACCTTCTGTTTCGGGTGATGGAAACTTCATTGCCTTTACTTCAATGGCCAGTAATATTTCGACAACCGATAAAGGCACATCCAATAATAATGTTTTTTTGCGTGATCTGAAATTAGGAAGCACAATGATGATTAGTATAGATCCAATTGCAAAAAAAGGCGGCGGCGGTTCCAAACCTTCCATTTCTTATGATGGAACACGAATTGCCTTTTATTCTCATACCGCCACTTTAGTTACTGATGATAATAATGGATTTTGGGATATTTTTTTATGGGAGAAAAATATTTCAAAATTTAAACGGGTAAGCCTTACTGCTGACGGTAAGGAACGCAACCAAGGCACCGAAAGCGCCAACCGAATTGTGGCTCCAGCAATCTCCGGCGATGGTCGTTATATTGCTTTTACCACAACTGCCACCAATATGGTGGCAGGTAACATAAACGGGTACCAAGATGTATATGTTTACGATATTAATACCGGCAAAACTGTCATAGCAAGTAATGGGGCTAACGGAATCTCCGGCAATGCCGACAGTCCCATCGAGCAGGGCGAAAAAATTGCCATTTCCTTTGACGGAAAATGGGTGGCATTTTCAACTAAAGCATCCAATTTAGGAGTGCCTGCTTCCAATATTGTAATGCACAATATGATAACGGGAGAAAATCGTGCTGTTTCAAATGTAACCGGCAGCAGTGTCGGCCGCCCAACCATATCATATTCTGGTGGTTATGTTGTATTCGGTATTGGCAGCAAGTTGGATAGCAGATTTGGATCATCCGGAATTTTTGCCAACTATACGGGTGTTGGTCTTTGCCGTTCCTGTCCGCAATAATAAAAATAAAATTATTACAGATGAAAGGGAATCGAATATCAGTTACAAAAAATATTACATCAATGTCTTAAACTTTGTTGAAAAATGAAAAAACAATTTCTTATCCCTATATTTCTTTTGATGATGTTTGGGACTTTTGGGCAGGTGAAACCAAAAGCTAAAACCAGTTCAAAACAAATACAATCTTCCCAATCGCAGACGGATAAAATACTTGAGGATGCTATGAAGGCTGAAGGCATGAGTAAAGAAGAAATTGAAGAAGCTAAAAAAATGATGAATGAAGGATTGAAAGCGCAGCAAGAAATTAAACAAAGTGGTGTAACGACAGTAACAACCGGAACAGACCTAAAAATACCCGTAAAACAAGCCCAGTTAATTGCAAAAATACCCATGCTTTCAACAGCTCAACAATACACCAATTATATAAACACATTACTTACAGAAGCTAAAAAAAAGATTTCTTCCTCCACCACACAAGAAGCTGAAAAACTTTTAAATAAATATGCCAATGACAATATAAATCTTAATAATCTGGGCATGCTGTTGCTCCTTAAAAAACAGGTGGCTGCCGCAGTCTTCGTCTCCATCAGGGTTGCTCAAATGAAAAACAACCTACTGTTACCTCAGCATAACCTTGGATTTATTCTGCACCAATCCGGTTATCCGCAAAAAGCTATACCAGTACTGCAATATTTAATTTTACAACACAACGAGCCTGAAATTTTAAATAACCTGGGGCAATGTTATTTATCACTAGGTGATAGAGCAAATGCAAAAAAATATTTTATCGCCTGCCTGAATAAAAATGTAAACTATTGCGAAGCCAACTGTGGCATGGGACTTATTCTTACTGAAGAAGGAAATACTACAGAAGCTGTAAAATATATCACAAAATCATTAAAGAATGGTTATTCTGTAAGCGCAGCTGAACTGGCAAAAAAAAATAAAGTCAAATTGAAATATTCAGACATAAAACAACAAGTACCTGAATACTTTAACCCGCAGAAGTATAAGCCAGTGCAGCCTGCTGGCGTAATGGAAGAAGTGGAAAACATTATTGCCCAAAGAAAAGATTTTGATGATTTAGTGCAAGTATGGTTTAAAAAAAATGAAGTAAGTAAAAAAGAATATGCGAAAAAATTGGAAACACAAGACATAACTCAACTTACTAAACAACACATTGGGTACATATCCAATGCACCTTTTGCCCGCAAAGCACAATGGATGATGGATGCAATCGGTGAGGAGTTCATGGATTTCGCAAATAACAATTCCAACGTCGGTTATTTTTCATTGGAAAAAGAATATACAGAGGAATTGGACAAAGCCATTGCTGATATGTACAAGGGTAATGCCCATTATGAAAATGCCTATGAAGAGTGCAAAAGGAAGGTAGAGTTACTTAATATTTACTTGGCAAAATCAAAAAAAAATCATGAAAACTATCAACATGCAACACTTCCCAAATATTATGATGTGACAAATCAATCTCTATATTGGCAATCCTTTTTAATAAAAGACGATGCATACAAAGCTTATTTTATTGAAGAGGTGGTCGAATTTTACAATCGTTTAGCTTCTTACAACGAATTGCAAAACTTATATCCCACTCCAGAATGGATTGCTTTCCATTGTAAAGATTATAAAAAACAACTGGAAAAAATTAAAAGGGAAAAAGATAGCATTGCCATGAATTGCCCAGTAAATGTTAAGTTAAGCGGTGGGCCAGCTAGTTTCAAAATGAATTGTAAGGGTATGGAAATAGAGGGTGGAGAAGTTGCTGTTTTTGGTGTTGAAAAAGATTTTCAAACTGGCGAGTTTCAGGTTTCCTTTGGTTTGGGGTTTGAAGTTGATGCAATCTTTATGTCTTTAGGAACCAAAGGCCAAACTTATTTTCGGTTCGACAAAGATTTTTCTCCAATTGACATGGGAATGAAATTTGAAACTGGAGGGGAGGCAAAAATTGGCCCTTACACCATTGAAGATAAAATAACTGCCGCCATGGGTATCAGCGGCATTCATGTTAATGCTATCAATGCCGGTAAAGAAATCAGCATATTTGATATGGATCCTGTAAAAGACTAATAAAAGCAATATGAAAAAATTATTATTGGTATCAGTACTGCTGCTAATGCAATCACCATCATTTGCCCAACTCAACCCTGAGCAGCGTATACAGGACAGTGTGATTGGCTGGTGGAATAATCCTTATTTTGACAATAAACTGAAGCTGGACAATACCCCATTAGAAAAAAAGAAAATTGCCAACGTTGATAAGTTTGTGGAGTGGATGAAAAAAAGCTATACACCTGTTGGTGGTTTGGGAACTTTTACCAGGTATGTTAACAAAAATAATTATAAGGTTTTATTCTTGGTTTGGAATGTAAGTTTTGAAAAAGAATGGCTCGATGCAAAAGGCCACTTTAAACCCATCGATGAGGAAAATACTCCTTTCAGAATAAATGCGAATATAATACCAGCGAGTTACCCCGTTACCTTTTTGAATACACCTGATCAGTTTTTCTTTACCTGGCCACCAGATGGCTATGGAGGTGCAGACCCAAATAAAAAAAATATGGATCCCAGGATACATCCGAATGTGTACAAATACATTACCCATATCAACGAAGATGTAACCGTGTTTTTAGCACCCAACAATAAATTACCTTTTATACCGGTAACCATCGGCGATTACCTTAGAGAGTCAGAAGGATCCTTAGACAGAAATTTTCAAAATGAAAAAGAAAAGATAAACAAACAATGGTCTGATATTAAAAGCAGGGAAAATGCCTATACATACAAGCAAAATGAATTTGACCGCTACAGGGCAGCCATTGCTAAATGGAGAGAGAAATATAAGAACAAATTGAATGAACCTGCTGTAATACGCCATATGCAACCAACCATTATCAGCCAGTTTTTTGGAGACATTGATCCTTTTGCTATTAGTGAAAATGAAAAAGCGATGAAGCAATACTACCCAGTATTTAAATTAGATGCGGCAACAATAGAAAAATGTAAAACTGATCAGCCGCAGTGGATTGCCGTCAGCCTACCATATGAAACCAAAGAAAGAGGTAACCAATTGTATGAAATGTACACGGCCATTACACAAAATTTAAATTACGACTACATCTATAATTATTTCTTTGATCCCGAAAAAGTAAATGGGGTAGCTTACAAACCTGCTAACGAAGATCAATTAAATGCAAGACTGAATAGTTACCGAAAAAAGACAGCTATAGCTAATAATGCTAGTGCCAATACAACTTCGCTAACTCCCAATGTATTTTTCATGGACGATTTTTCTACCAGTACTGAAGACGGAGATCCTGCAAATTGGTATTTCAGAAAATTTGGCGAACATTCCTCCATCGCTTCAGTAAAAGGTCAAACTGGCAAATGGCTAAACTTAGGATATAATAATGTTGTATCCCCTGCCTTATTAAAAAAACCATTGTCAGAAAACTTTACACTGGAATATGATATGGTTACTGATGGAGAATTTTTTTCCGGTACTGGCGGAGCCGCAAGTTTGATATTAAACACCCGACCCTCCAATACAGACGGCACTGAAAATACATATAACAATGGCACCAGGGTAACTATCAATATTGTATCAGGTAATGAAGCCAACCACAACGATAATAATTACAGGGGAAATATTAAAATAGACATTAATTCCACCCCCTCAGTTAATAACCAAAATTTTTCTGAAGGCATTTTTTATACTTATCCCCTTCGTGAATTTACAGATAAAAAAACAAAAGTGCATGTTGCGGTAAAAGTAAAAGGTGCTGTACTCACTGTATTAATCAATAATAAACAGGTTGCTGTAAGTAAAGATTTTAAAATGCTTTATGGGGGCTCCTGCATCAGTTGCGGATTGCCTGCAGGAACTAGGTTCAATGGCGTTTTCTGGAAAAACACTACCAACGATGCTGAAAATGTAAAAGTATATATCAGTAATGTGAAGATTTCAAAGGAATAAGCTACTTAAAAAGGGGAAGAAGAAAGAATACCCCCTGTTTTACATGATAGAAAACAATTGGCAACATAAATATTTTTAATCTAAAAATAAAAACATCATGAAAATAATAATGCTCCTCTTTGCATTTTGTTTTTCCTCAGGAAACACATTTGCCCAAAAAGAGACCTTTGACCTTACTGCTTACACGCCACCTAAAAATTGGGGAAAAGAGATAAATGAAAATGTAATTACCTACAGTTTTAAAGACAAGAAAAAAAAGACATGGTGCCAGATTGGTATTTATAAAAGCACCATCAGCAAAGGAAGCATAGAGCAGGATTTTGACAGCGAGTGGGAAGGGTTAATTAAAAAGCCAAATAATAAAGAACCACAGGATTCAGGAAATGCAGTAAAGGAAATCGGAGGCTGGAAAATAAAAACAGGCCGGGGCAAATTTACTTTTAATAATAGCAATCCGATTGCTTTGCTAACTACCATGAGTGGTTATAACCGCTGTGTCAGTATTGTGGCTATTACCAACAGCCTAGACTATATGCCTGCCATAGAAAAGCTTTTAGCATCGGTTGAAATGAAGAATCCATCAACAGATAACCAGGTAAATCAACCTGCCGTACAACCAGTATTGCAATCAACCATTCAACCAACAGGAAATAGTAAGTTCGCATTTACCACCACCAATTTTGATGACGGTTGGGTTGCTACAGAACAAGAAGATTGGGTTCGGGTATCAAAAGGCAATACTGTTGCTTTAATTCATTATGCACAACCAAACATCAGGGACTTTAATAACCTCGATGAAAAAACAGCATTTGTGTGGAATACAATTGTTGCACCACGCTATTCAAACTTATCCAATCTCTGGATAAGAAAAAGCTGGTGGGCTGATGGTGGATTTATGGATGCAAAATACTTTGCCGAAGCAGACCTAACAGAAAATGCAAGCGGTAAAAAAGTTCATGTTGCATTATACAGAAATGGCAACGGCGGCAAATGGATTGAAATCATTACACCAGATAAAGCAGGATTTCAAAATCAGTTTACAACAGTATATCAGCAGGACGGAACCAACTGGGATAAACTGTCTGTAATAGCTAATTATAACAAGTTTGCCGTTGCAGCCAATGACTTACCAGGAAACTGGAAATCATCCAGCGGTGCCGGAATAGAATATTATAATATTTATTCAGGAAACAGTATGGGTATGGCTTCTGCATCAAGCACCACTGAATTTATTTTTCAACCTGACGGATTTTACACCAGTGTTTATAAAGGGGTAGATGGCTTTAATGGCAACAACCGATACGTTGGTGAAACTTGTAATGGTAAAGCCTTTGTAACAAATTGGGAAATGAAACTTACCAACCGTTTTAAAGGAGCCACAGAAACATTTTCTATACAATTTGAAGCCGTTAAAGATGGTCGGATTTTACACATGTACAGGGGAACAATTGAAGAACTTCATCTATTTAAAATGAAATGATAATTACGGGTTACCTTTTAATAAAAATGATTTCATTAAATACAATTAACAAACAAAAAAACAATTAACATGCAAAACGAAAACAACACAAACACCGGTATGCAGCAAATGGATGGCAAAAGCATTGCCATCATCAGTTACCTTACAATTGTAGGTTGGGTAATAGCTCTTGTGATGAACAGTAATAATAAAAGTCAGCTGGCAATCTATCACATCCGGCAATCATTATTTATAATGCTGGTAGGCATAGCTTTTTATATTGCACAGACCATGCTGTTATTTATTCCTTATCTGGGCTGGCTCGTATCGCTGCTTTTATTCCCTGTAGGGCTGGCATTATTCGTATTATGGATTATGGGACTGATTTCCGCCATTAATGGAGAAGAAAAACCCATACCAATTGTTGGTGAAAAAGTACAGCAGTTATTAAGCAGTATTAAGTAATAATGTGGGTGTTAAATTATTTAACCTAAAAATTAATGGATGAAATATTCCCGGCTTATTTTTTATTCAGCAGTTTTGATATTGGCCATATCATCATGCAAAACAGTTCCGGTGACAGGACGCAAGCAATTAAACCTTGTTCCAAATGGTTTGATAACGACCATGTCTTTCTCTGCATACGATTCAGTCGTAAAAGCCAGCCCTACTCTTTCACAGTTTGATGCAAGGGCGCAAATGGTAACAAGGGTTGGAGCAAAAATTCAGCAGGCAGTAGAAACTTATATGCAGCAAAACAATATGGGCAAAGACCTGAAATCCTTTAAATGGGAATTTAATACCATCAATCAAGATATTGTGAATGCATGGTGTATGCCCGGTGGAAAAGTTGTGGTATATACAGGCTTGCTTCCTATATCTCAGGGCGATGAAGGCCTTGCTGTAGTTATGGGACATGAAATAGCCCATGCCATCGCAAGGCATGGCAATGAACGGATGAGTGAAGCATTGCTCGTTGGTATGGGTGGGCTGGTACTTGAAGAAGCGCTAAGAGAAAAGAAGCAGGAAACACAAATACTGTTTCTGGCACTTTATTCCATCGGCTCCACACTGGCGCTGGAATTGCCCAACAGCCGAATGCAGGAAAGTGAAGCCGATAAACTAGGATTGATATTTATGGGCATGGCCGGGTACAATCCCGAAGAAGCTGTTCCTTTCTGGCGGCGTATGGCAGCCAATAACAAAGGGGGAAAACTGCCGGAGTTTTTATCCACCCATCCTTCTGATGAATCAAGGATAAAAAAATTGAGTGCATTGATCCCGGAGATAAAAGAGAAGTACTATAAATCAAATTAATTCACACCACCAAAAACAAACAATTATGAAAAAATTATCAATAACCCTGTTTTCTGTTTTCTGCATAATGTCATTTTCCTGTCAATACAGCGAAGGCGTAAAAATAGACATGGCCACGGGATTATCCACAAGTTATAATGGCCTTACCATTGATGATATTTATCTGGCAGATGAAAATGGCAATAGATTAGGCGACAATAAAATTATCATGGGCAGTAAACTTGCAATTGTAGCAACAGGAGTTGATTACTTTATGGAAAAAGACGGAAAAGTATTTCCGGGCTGCAACATTTTACTGACTGATAAAACTGGTGAAGAAATCTTAAACCTGCCCGATGCATTTGCCGAAATGGTAAACGGAACAACCGCATCCGAAGCCAAAATCCTGCAGGCATCACTCAATACCGGCGATCCCATGATAGTTGGAGAAACCTATCATTTATATGTCCGTTTTTATGACAAGAATAAAAAAGAAAATGAAATTATGGCCAATGTGGATTTGCTGATGAAAGAATAAAACAAAAGAAATGCAGGCTGTTTTAAAATCACAAATTCTTATATGAATAAATATTTGTTATACGAATTGTCTTTTAAAATGCCGTATGGGAATTTTTAAATTTATCCCAACCATTCGGGAAAGTGAAAATATGCGACATTTTTAAAGATATTCGGTCTAAGAAGTTACAAAAGCTCCTATAGTTTAAATAAATACGCAATCAATTTTAAAATGAAACGAGCATAACAAATTTTGATACACAAAGGAATGATTAAAGGCGAACCTACCTGCGGCAGGCAGGCAGCAGCTGTTACCGCTAAAAAATAAAATTTAAACAGATGAAATATTTAAACCAAAAGCATCCCAGCTATTACATTGTTGACTAAATAAAAAAAGCCGAAACAAATTGTTTCGGCTTTTTTAGTACAAGAGGCGGGTTCCGATAGCTCTATCGGAATAAACCCGTCAGGAATATCTAGCCTTAAGTTTCTCTATTAATTCTGGATATTTTTTTAAGTTTTCAATGAAAATTTTACTTTTCATCTGTCTATATTTTATTTTTTATTGGTACAGATGCTGTTCGCCATTAATCATTTCTGTGTGTATCAAAATTTGTTATGGCTCGTTTCATCCTTTTAATATGTTTTTCAAGGTCTCTGGCTTGTTGATATCCTAAATTTTCAATTTTTAATAATAATACCCAATCTTTAGCTTTTGAAGTAAAACTATTTTCAAAAGTGCCATTGTTATGCTCAAATAATCTATTTTTCAAATTTTTGCAACTGCCAAATACTCGCGGATACTAAAAATCAAGAAAACCAATATTTAAATTACAGTGATTTAGGGATTAATATCCCTAATAATTACTTTTTGAGGAATACGATTGAATAGTAGAAAAATATGTAGTAAAATTTTGAGATAAGTAGCATTTTTCACTACTTATCTAAATTTTTTACTAAAGTGAATGCCAAAGATTTTATTGTTGGCAACTGGCTTTATTTCGTTCTTTTCAGTTTAGGTGGATTTTGTCGAGTATCGAAAATATCAGCAATTTTTATAAATCCATTTTCCATATCGACAGAATAAATCAGTTTGTAGTTTTTGAAAACTAAATATCGATATTTAATTTTTCTCTGTTTTAATAACGCTTCTTCTTGTCCAATGTGCGGTTTTTTTATCAATTTTTTTGGCTCGTTGATAATTCCTTTCACAAGTTTTTTGGCAATTCTTGAACCTGCTTCCTTTTCGTAATATTTATAGATTTCGTCGAGTTGAGTTTCCGCAAATTCAGACCAAATAATTTTCAATGTTAATAGTTGTATTTGGCTAAAAGTTCAGAACTGCTTTTAAATCGATTGTTTCTAAAATCAGATTCCGATTGGTCAATTCGCTTATTCAACTCATTTTGAGTCATTGGCTCAAATATTCGCTCGACAGAAGTATTTTTTTCTTTTCTCAATATTCTTTCAAGACGAGAAATGGTTTTCTCACTTTGTATTCTAAGAATTTCTTGAATAAATGACAATTTTCTAGTTTCTAAATTCATACATTAATTACTTTTAATCAAAAATACAAAATCTATTTTAAATTCAGAGTTAAATTTATCTTAGGGATTTCAAATCCGCTTTTTGCCAACAAGTTTTTATAAGATTTGTGCGACTGAGAAATCGGAGATTTTTCCGCCGAAGCAATATTTTTATTGAATGTTTGTCGGTTTGTACTAAATCCGATTTGAGCATAAATTTTATGAGGTGTTTGTGTGTGGTTTTTTATTCGGCTATTCTCTTTTTTAAATCCATTCGTTCGTGTAAAATTCTGGTAATTTCAACATAACTTTCATTTAACGTTCGGTAGAAAATGATATGTCGATTCGTTCTCATACCAAATAGATTTTGTGTAATTTCGTTATAGTTTTTTCCTAAAAGTGGATCGTCTGCAATTTCTTGACAACTAGAAATCAGCATCTCATAATATTTGTCGGCTTGATTTTCAGACCAAACCTCGAAAGTATAATCCCAAATTTTCGATAAATCCTCAACAGCTTTATTAGTCAATTTAAATTCAGCCATTTGACTGTTTTTTTGTTTTTAGTGATTCAAGATGTTTTTTCGGATCAAAATCTTGCGCAATCCCGCTTTCAATTCCGTCTTGAATCGCGTTTCTCAATGCTATTACTTTACTTTCTTCTTCCTCTAAAAGTCTTAATCCTGCTCGTATAACTTCGCTAACATTTTTAAATCGACCTTCCCTTATTCGACTTTGAACGAATTGGTCAAAATAATTCCCAAGTGATATAGATGTGTTTTTGTTCATTTTGATAAAATTTTATTCAAATATACCAATAATTGGTATAATATGCAAATTCTCAAATTACACACAACTTATTTTATTCTTTCAAATAATGCAGTTTTTTTATTTAATGGCATTTTCAATTTCTGAAATCTCACTTTCTGTTAAATCATAAAGATTATAAACCATTTTATCTATCTCATTGTCTGTTTTATTAATTTCAGTTTGGATTTGGTTTATTTCTGTTTTATAAGAAGTAAAATAGGCTTCCCATTCGTCTTGTTGAATTAACGATAAAACTACTTTCTGTTTGTTGAGTTCGGAAACAAAGGATTTAAAATCATTTTCATAAAATGTTTCTAATTTTTTACTGATTTTTTCCAATTCAAAATTATCGTTTACTCGTTTAATAAAACGTTTGCTTTTTTCTTGAAGTTGCTGGTTTAAATCCAACATTTTGTCAGCCTTTTCAATGAATGGTTGTTGGTGTTCTTTTGTGGTAATTACAATTGGTAGTTGCTTACAGTTAGCAATTAATATTTTTTGAAATAAATCTTTTTCAATATCAAGAAATTTGTACTTATGATAGTAAGTAATGAGTTTAGAATTTATTATAGTTAAAAGGTACTTGGCACTTTCTGCTTTTTCGGGAATAATTGAAAATCCAATTTGAGTAAAATATAGTGCTTCATCAGTAAAACCCGCATAAATTCTTGGTGGTTTTCCTGAAACAATCTGTCTAACAATAATACGAGGACTTGTGAAAAATCTTTCCTCACGCTTAGCGCCTAACCAATCACCATATTTTATGTATTCACGAATTTGGTTTGTAACATTAAATCTTAAAATATTTTCACCGGCAATTAATGGTTTATATGTTGAGTCTAATTTTTCATTAGCATGAAATGCTCGTGATTTTATTATTTCTTGAGAGTGTCCTTGATATTTATCGTATGGTGTTATTCCTAAAGAAAAATCAGATATTTCACCTAATTCATTTGTTGAGTTTTGTTTTATTTTATTCAATAAATTTATACCATCAGGTGAAAGAAAAATATTGTAATTTAAATTTTCATCTTTTTTCCAAACGGCCTTTTCAATGCGTTTTATTCTTGAATTATCAACAAAATCAATTTTTTCTGACTTTGGATAAACTAAAACATCAACAAATTTATTTTTATTATTTTTTCTTAATTCAAAAATTATTGTTTCAACTTTGGCATCAATAAAAACATCATCAGGAAGCTTGATAATTTTAGTCATTTCATCGATTAATAATGCCCTAATCTTTTTGTAAGATGAATTTACAAGTATTGAATTTGGGTTTATAAAAGACACAAAGCCATTGGGTTTAACCAACTCATAAGCCTTCTCGATGAAAATTGAATATAGGTTTATTCTATTTTCAGCTGTTTTATAATATTTAAACAATCCTTTAACAAATTCCGGATCAAGCGATTTTATATCAACATAAGGAGGATTTCCAATAACCACATCGAAACCGCCATTTTTCATAATGTCAGGAAATTCTTTATGCCAATCAAAATTCTCGGTTAACAATGAATTTCCGCATTTAATGTTATTGTTTAAACTTGATAATTTACGGTCTTTTCTTGCGGTTCTCAGCCATAATGAAAGCTGCGCAATTTCAACGCTTTCTTCATTAATGTCAACACCAAAAAGATTGTTTTCTAAAATATTTTTGTCAACGTCAAACAATCGCAAAGGCGAGTTTGTAAGTTCTGCAATAATATCGTCAATGGTTGTGTGCTCGGCAATCAAAAAGTTTAAGGCTTGGTTTAAAAACGCGCCACTTCCGCAAGCTGGATCAATAATTTTTAGGTTAATTAACCAATCTTTATAATTGGTTAGTTTTTGATATAGATTTTTCCCTTTTTCCGAGAGTTTTCCATTTTTAGCTTGGTAAGTTCCGTCAAACTCAATTTCTTCAATTTGTAATTCTTTGCGTTTTTCATTGCAAAGTGTGCCAATAGTATTTTCAACAATGTATTGCGTAATGTATTTTGGTGTATAAAATACGCCATCTTTTTTACGTTTACTTCTGCTGTTGTCGGTAATTGTTCCTTGAATTTCAGCGCTTACTTCTTCAATTTCATTAAGCGAGTGCTCAAAAATATGGCCTAAAATATTTACGTCAACTTCGGTATTAAAATCGTATTCCGAAAGATTACGCAACTCTAAAATTAACAACTCATCATCAATTTTTAAAATATCTAAAAGTTCATCTTCATAAAAAAGTCCGCCGTTGTATGCAGGAATGTCGTCTTCTTGTTTTTTGCCTTTTCTGCCAGCATTCATATATCCGAAATACTGTTTAAATATTTCGTAAAGTGGTTTGTAGGAGTCTTCTTCTTTTAAAATCTCAAAACGTTTTATGATTCTTGAAATGGAGTTTGGAGGCAATAATCCGCTGTCTTCAGCAAACAGAATAAACAGAAAACGGTCTAACAATTTTTGGGACTTTTTAAATAGCGACAGTTTGTCAATTTCTGGATGATTAAAAGTAAGATTGTCGTATAATTTTCGCTTAAAATTGGAATAATCTTTATAAAGTTTGGCTGAAATATTTTGATCGTGGAATTGAGTTTCTTCTTTAAGTTTTAGAGGTAAATTTGAAAAAATACTGTCCTTACTGAGAATTAAAAACAGCAATTCAAATTCCTCTTTGTCAAGATGAAATAAATCAAATTCTTCGTATTCGTTTGAATAATCAATGTAAAAACGCAACTTTTGAAAGTTTGAAGTAATTACATATTTACACTCGGGTTGGTTGTTTTTATAATTAAATGCTTGTTGCGTAACTAAAGTCAAATCCTTTGTTTTGGCTGATTTTAATTCGATTACGGCAATGGCGTTTTCATTTTTTAGAATTGCTCCGTCGGCTTTTTTTCCGTCAGTTTGGTTTTTAAACTCTCTTTGCAAGTCAAAGTTCTCGGAAGGTCGTAATGTGTAACCTAAAACGTCAACAAAGATTTCTCTTAAAAATCCATCTTGATATTCTTCTTCTTTGAGTTTTTTTATGTGTTCTATTTTGGCAGGAGTGTAGTTTTCCCGGAACTTTAGGAATGCTTTTTCAACTTGCTCTTTGTCAAGATTATTCAGATGTTTTTTAATTACTGATTTCTGAAATATTGCCATTTATCTTTAATTCTTTTTTAATTTTCTCAAATTTACATTTTATTCCGAGCGTTGGCAAAAAATAGCTCTTTTGTTTTTTGAGCGTTGGCTTTAGCATCGGAAAAAAACAAATGTGTTATTTGTGCGGCTGGCGGTTTGTCGGTATTGAGTACAATGTATAATAACATTGTAAAATGTGATGTTAATATTATTGGAATAAACGTATAAAAGTACTTATTTATCAGTTATTTCAGTATAAGGATTTTTTGCAATTTTATTTTTTACTAAATTACTTAAAACGTAACTAATCAGTCTGTAAATCAAATTCAAATTTAGCTATAATTGCCAAGGCTTCCAAGACATTTAGGCCGTTTTTTATTGTTGTGTCTATGACAGAGCGTATTTTAGCGAAGTTCTGTGCCGCTTGCCCCACCTTAAATTGACCGGATATTTTTTGCTTTACCTTCACGTTTCTGATGGCACGTTCTGACGCATTGTTGTTTGGAGGCACATCGGCAATGGAGAGAAAGGTGAAAATATGCTGTCTTTCCTTTCGCATCCTTTTGTAAAAAGTATATAGCTCTTTATGTTTTTGGTCTGGTGGGTCGTCTAACAAATATTCAAGACATTGCACAATGGAGGCACTTTCCGTAAGTTGTTTATCACTTTGAAAATCCCATTTATTTTTAAGTTTTATGGAATAAGTAAGCGAAGTTCGTTCAACCATACGGGACAGAATCCAAGACCACAGCGAACCGCTTTTTCCAACCAATGCGCGTTTTAACGCAATCGTTTATCACATTTTTAAAAAGCTAAAAAAGTACAACGGGAAAGCAGAAAACATAAAACAGATTAGAGCAAGTGTAATTACAAATTGGTTAGGTCAATATAATTTAAGAAAAGTTCAATATTTAGCTGGACATCGTTACTTCAATTCAACCGAAAGATATTTACAAGATGATTTAGAGAACCTGCATGAAATCGTAAATAATTTTCATCCAATCTCATAAACTAAAAAATATGGAACAAAAATTGTATCTTTACAATACGAAAAAAGAAAATATTATGGCAACTTTAGATTTACGACAAAACGTTTTGGATTATATAAACAATAAAGCAGATACTAGATTTTTACGATTAGTAAATGCTTTAGCAATGACGTATCAAGAAGAAGAATCATCAGAATATCAAGAAATCTCAGCCGAGAACAAAAAAGAGTTGAATAATCGTTTAGAAAGTTACAAAAACAATCCTAACGATCTTTTAGAATGGGAAAATGTAAAGCGTGATTGGTAATGAGCTATAAAATTAAGCTATTGTCAATTGCACATACAGATTTACAAAAGGCCAAAAAATGGTATCAAGAAAAAAGCGGAACATTAGCCGAAGAATTTAAGGCAGAAGTCAATAAAGAAATCGATTATATTGGCGAATATCCAGAACATTACGAGCGAAAATATAAAGAGTTACGTCAGTCTTTAGTCACTCGTTTTCCTTATGCAATTTTTTATTTGGTTGAAGAAGAGCAAAAACGAATTATAGTTTTTGGAGTTCTTCATACAAGTAGAAACCCTGAAATAGTCAGGAAAAGAATAAAGAAATAAATCCCCACAAAACAAAATCCAGTTTTTTGCGAAGGGCAAAAATCCTCTGTCTTTTGTTTTGTGTGTTTATAAATAATAGGGAATTAAT
The DNA here is from genome assembly GCA_002842505.1 of Bacteroidetes bacterium HGW-Bacteroidetes-3. Taxonomy (GTDB): domain Bacteria; phylum Bacteroidota; class Bacteroidia; order Flavobacteriales; family Flavobacteriaceae; genus Lutibacter. The sequence continues at coordinate 25,982 of PHDE01000014.1, forward strand.
TCCGAATAAAAAACCCCACTAAACAGCTCCCTAAAAATTAAAAAACCCTTGATAATCAAACGATTATCAAGGGTTTTAGTACAAGAGGCGGGACTTGAACCCGCACGAGCCTTACAGCTCACTGGATTTTAAGTCCAGCGTGTCTACCAGTTCCACCACTCCTGCATGGTACCAATATTTTTAGAGCGAAAGACGGGATTTGAACCCGCGACCCCCACCTTGGCAAGGTGGTGCTCTACCCCTGAGCTACTTTCGCAATTTTTTATAATGAACGTGCATTTAATTGCTTAAATGAGTGGGCAAATTTAAAACATTTCTACTAATTGCAAAGATAATTTTTAATTTTATTTAAAAGATTTTTTAATCCGCTTGTTTTAAGGTTGTAATTCTCCAATAATAAAATATATTTGCACTGTTTTTATAAATTTAATGCAAATAACCTCAAATTCTATTCCTTAAAAGGTGAATTTTTCAGCAATATTTAACGATTTTAAACAGTTGACCAAAGTGGGTTTATCGCTAAGCGTTGTGTTTTCATCGTTGGCGGGCTATTTATTGGCGGTGGAAGAAATTCGGGTTTCAATCCTTTTTTTACTGGCTATTGGTGGTTATTTAATGGTTGGGGCTTCAAACGCTTTCAACCAAATTATTGAAAAAGATACAGACGCTTTAATGAAACGCACTATGAACCGACCTTTGCCAACAGGCAGAATGCACGTTTCTATGGCGATGGTTATTGCAGTTTCCTTTACCGTTTTAGGCTTGGCTATTTTGTACAGCATCAATCCGAAAAGCGCTTTGTTTGGCGCTATTTCCATATTTTTATACACCAGTGTTTACACGCCGTTAAAAGCGGTAACGCCTTTGGCAGTTTTTGTTGGCGCCATTCCGGGAGCCATTCCTTTTATGTTGGGTTGGGTTGCCGCAACAAATGATTTTTCCATTGAACCGGGAATGTTATTTTTAATACAGTTTTTTTGGCAGTTTCCCCATTTTTGGGCAATCGCGTGGCTTCAGTATGATGAATACAAAAAAGCCGGATTTAATTTGATGCCCATGGGACAAAAAAATAAAAAAGCGGTGGTGCAAATTATCATTTATACGGTGTGCTTAATCATAGTTTCTGTGATTCCTGTGTTGAAATTAACAGGAAATTTTTATATTTATCCGGTCACAGCGGTAATTGTCGCTTTTTTGGGTGGCGTGATGTTATTTTATGCGGTTAAATTGTATAAAAACCAAACCGATAAAGAAGCCCGACAATTAATGCTTTCGAGCGTTTTGTACATTACATTGGTACAGGTTATTTATGTGGTGGACAAGTTTTTGCATTAAGATTTTTAATTTACGCCTTCGACGGAGCTTGTTGTAAGCGAAGCTAAAAGACTCAGGGTGACGAAATTATTTTATCAGGCTAAGTTCTTTTTATAATGATATTTGCGTTAGGGATTGCAGTGAAAATCCTTTTTTGAGGCTCTTTTAGCTTCAAAAAAGATTGTAACGAAAAGCCCGACCCTTGTGGGAACGCCCATCAAAAAGGCAGTCAGGCCTAAAACATTTAAATATAAATTGTTGTATTTTTTTTAGAATTAAACCTTTTATCTTTATAACAAATCAACAGTTCAACAATTAAACGATTAAACAATATTATGAAACAAACTTTAGAACAAGAATACAAACAAGCTAAAAGAAAGTCAGCAAAACCTATGTTGTGGGTTTCCATGGTGAGCATGACCATGATGTTTGCCGGACTGACAAGCGCTTATGTGGTAAGCCGCAAACGAAACGACTGGGTTTCCTTCGATTTGCCGCAGGCTTTTTACATCAGCACGCTTTTAATTGTGTTGAGCAGCATTACTTTTATGCTGGCGAAATATTTTATCAAACAAAATAACCGACCATTAACAAGCGCTTTTTTGTTGTCGACCTTGTTTTTGGGCATTGGATTTGTGTTTTTTCAGCTTGAGGGATTTAAAGAATTGCTTTATGCCGGATTGTTTTTTGCAGGGGAACAAAGCACCGTAAAATCATCTTTTATTTATGGCATTACCATTGCCCATTTGGCGCATGTTGTGGCAGGAATTGTGGTGTTGCTGGTGGTAATCTTCAATCACTTCAATAAAAAATATACTTCCGAGAATACACTTGGATTGGAATTAGGCGCTATTTTCTGGCATTTTGTGGACATTCTTTGGATTTATCTCTTTTTATTTTTCTATTTTATTAGATAATAAAAAATATGTACTTTTGGCGAAACTATAACTAAAAATCAAAACAAACTTTTATGGAAGTAACTATTCCTGCTGAAAATAATGGAACATCCTGGAACGGTGGAAACAACAATCCATTAGGCGCAAGTTATGGAAAAATGATGATGTGGTTCTTCATTTTATCCGATGCATTAACTTTTTCCGGTTTTTTGGGCGCTTATGGCTTTATGCGTTTTAAATTTCACGATTCCTGGCCAATAGCCGATGAGGTTTTTACCCACTTTCCTTTTTTACACGGTGTGCATGCTCCTATGTATTATGTGGCAATAATGACTTTTATTTTGATATTTTCATCGGTAACGATGGTGTTGGCGGTTGACGCAGGCCATCAGATGAATAAAAAGAAAGTCACCTTTTATATGTTGCTTACTATTGTTGGTGGTGCTATTTTCTTGGGTTCACAAGCTTGGGAATGGAAAAACTTCATTAACGGAACTTATGGCGCCGTAAAATTAAACGACGGAAAAATTATTCAGTTTGTGGATGCCTCCGGAGAACAAATTACGTTGGAAAGTTTTGTGAAATCGCAACATTCAGGAAGAACACAACTCGATAGAAGTAAAGGCGTATGGTTTATGAAAGAAGCCGAATTACCTCCTTTTACCCTTAATGAAGTTGTGGAAAGCTTTAAGGCAAATCCGGCAATTTCCATAAGAACAGAACTTATAAATTCGGAAACAAAAACAAAAACCATCATTCCCCATAACCAAGCCCTGGGTTTTTTAAATGAAGCAAAAACGGTGGTTAAGGGAGCCAATTTAAGAGAAAACGAATATGGAAAAACATTGTTTGCCAATTTCTTTTTCTTTATCACAGGTTTCCATGGATTCCACGTATTATCGGGAGTCATTATCAATACCATCGTCTTTTTTAATGTGATTGTTGGCACTTATGAGCGCAGGGGACATTATGAAATGGTTGAAAAAGTCGGACTTTATTGGCATTTTGTGGATTTGGTTTGGGTATTTGTATTCACCTTCTTCTACTTGGTTTAATTCATAAAAAGACATTAAAATGACACACGCACAAGAACATACGTCTCATACAAAATTAATTTGGAAGGTATTTGCCATACTTTCGGTAATCACCATTGCTGAAGTTGCTTTGGGAATCACAAAACCAGCCGCACTTCATTTAACCAAATTTTTGGGAACAAGTCCGCTCAATATTATTTTCTTGGTTTTAACGCTCGTAAAAGCCTATTATATCACTTGGTTTTTCATGCATATGGCCGATGAAAAAAAGAGTTTAAGACGAGCCGTGGTTTGGACAGCCCTATTTTTAATCATTTATTTAGCCACCTTATTGTTAATTGAAGGAAGTTATATAAACGATGTTTTGGGTCCGCTGACAAAGTGGAACTACTAAATATTTTAAATAGAAAAAAGGTGGTTTTTAACCACCTTTTTTTATAACTTAACCGTATGAAAAAATTCTGGGTATTATTTAGCCTGTTTTTATTGCCTTTGGTATTTTACATATTTCTGTCGAAGGGAATTTACAAATATTCCAATTTGCCAATTCTTTCTGAAAACGTCATCGACTTAAAAGCGATTTCCCCAACGGCTGATGTCACTTTTTCTGAAAAACTTACGATCATTTGTTTTTTGGGAAGCGACATCAACAATGCCAAAGCAAGTCTTTTCAATTTAAACCAAACCATCTACAAACGTTATTATTCAAAACCATTTTTTCAAATGGTTGCCATTCTTCCGCAGGGATTGGAAAATGACTACAGCGAAACCATCAAAGAACTTTCTGCTTTTACAGATATCAGCAAATGGCAATTTATTTACGCCAGTCCCAAAAATACCAACTTGCTTTTCAATAGCTTTGAAACACCTTTTAAATTAGATAAAAATGGCTATTCGGAATACGCGTATATTGTGGATATGAAATTGCGTTTGCGCGGAAGAAAAGATGATGAAGACACCAAAGGCGGAAAATTATACGGTTATAATATGAAGTCGGTGGCGATTTTGAAGAATAAAATGAAAGACGATATTGACATTATTTATTACCAATTGAAAAAATCTGCTGAAAAGCAGGCAAGAAGAAAAAGGGAAATTTAAATAACTTAAAATGAAAAAATACTCTTACATAGGTGTTGCATTTATTGTCTTAATCTTTGGAATCTACGCAATCCCAAAAATTGTGGACAGATTTAAAACGCCCGAATTAATTACCATTGCCAAAGTTCCACCTTTTGAATTCACCAATCAGGATAGCAAAACCATTTCAAATTCATTTTATGAAGGAAAAGTTTATGTGGTGGAATTTTTTTTCACAACGTGCCCAACTATTTGTCCGAAAATGAATGAAAGTATGCTTAAAATTCAAAATGAGTTTTATGGAAATCAGGATTTTGGCATCGCTTCTTTCAGCATCAATCCTAAAAATGACACGCCAGCCGTTTTAAAGGAATATGCAAAAACACACGGCGCAACTTTAAAAAACTGGAACTTTTTAACAGGCGAACAGGATAAAATTTACGCATTGGCAAATACCGGATTTACCTTATATGCCGGCGAAGACAGCAATGCCGAGGGCGGATTTGAACATTCGGGAATGTTTGCTTTGGTGGATAAACAGGGAAATATTCGCTCGAGATTGGATGAGTATGGAAACCCGATTGCGTTTTACGACGGACTCGACCCAAAAGGCGTGCAACAAATTAAAGAAGACATTAAAATACTTTTAAAATAATAAATGGCAACAACAGTTTCAAAAAAATACAATACGTGGATTATCGTTTTATCAATCGCAATTCCATTGGTGGTCGCTGTACTTTTTAGCGTTAAAATAGATGTGCAGCTTCCTGTTTTTCTGCCGCCAATTTATGCCACGCTAAATGCGTTTACGGCAGTGCTTTTAATTGCTGCTTTTTGGGCGGTTAAAAACAAAAAAATCGCCTTGCACGAAAAGCTGATGAAAACAGCCATTGGGTTTTCGGTGTTGTTTTTGGTGTTGTATGTAGCGTATCATATGACTTCCGATTCCACCAAATTTGGAGGTGAAGGAGTTGCAAAAATCGTTTATTTTTTCATCTTGATTTCACATATATTTTTGTCCGTTTTGGTGATTCCTTTTGTGTTGATTACTTTTGTAAGAGCCATAACTAACCAAGTGGAACTGCATAAAAAAATAGCGCGTTATACTTTTCCGTTGTGGTTGTATGTGGCAATAACAGGCGTTGTGGTTTATTTTATGATTTCGCCTTATTATTAAAACCCTAGTCTCAATTATCAATAGATAAGGAAATAAATGACAAACAGATTGCCGCAGTTTTTTGCAAAAACTTCGCAATGACGAAACAACTAAACAACTAAACGATTAAACTATTAAACAAAACAAATAACAGATTGCCTTACCGAATCAAAATCGGCACAGGCAGTTTTTTGCAAAAACTTCGCAATGACGAAACAACTAAACAACTAAACGATTCAACATATAAAAATATCAACCTATCAACAAACAATTCCATGAAGAAAATTTCATTTTCAATAATGTTTCTTTTATTCATTCAAATGGTCAACGCGCAATGTGCCATGTGCAGAGCGGTTGTTGAAAGCGGGCGGCCTGAAGAGGCAGAAGGCTTAAATAAAGGGATTTTATACTTAATGATGTTTCCTTACATCCTAATTGGCATTTTATTTTTTTTCATTATTAAGCATAAAATAGCTGAAAATAAAAAGAACAAAATTTAAATCGGAATTGGTTTAATAACGAAATCAACAAAAGCACAAAGATTTTTAACCGCAAATTTCGCAAAGAAAATACGCAAAGGGCGCTAAATGAAATTTGAATTATTCACGATCATTTGAAGTTATTTAAAAAAAATCAATAAAAACACAAAGGTTTTTAACCGCAAATTTCGCAAAGAAAATACGCAATTTTGTTTTGGTTAACATTTGATTAAGACATAAAAGTCGTAAATCATAAATCTAAAATTGTAATTCAATTTGCGTTAGGGATTGCAGGGGAAAACCTTTTTGCGCTTTTTCAGCGAAAAAAGTTTGGAACGAAAAACCCGACCCCGCCTTTTCGGCGGGGGAACGCCCAATAAAAAAAGGAGGGCAGGCACAAATAAAATTTAACATTTCCATTAGTGGTTAAAAGTGTAACATAAACTAATTTTAGTCGTCATATACAAAAATCAACATCACTAATAAAACTCAGTCAATTATAATGAGAACAAAAATTGTCAGTATTTTGGCTTTTGTGTTATTTATAAACGCAAACGCGCAAGATAAAAAATGGACACTTCAAGAATGTGTCAACTACGCTTTAGACCACAATATTTCCATAAAACAACAAGAACTGAGCAAAGATTTGGTTGAAGAAGACATTACCATAGCCAAAGGTAATTTTTATCCTTCGCTAAATTCGTCGGCTTCGCAAAACTGGAATTTCGGCTCATTTATTGACATTAATGGCGGTCGGGTTTCCAGAGACAGCCGCTCCAATAGTTTCGGGTTAAATTCGAACGTAACGCTGTACAACGGAAACAGAAATAAAAATAATTTACTTCAGGTTAAAAAAAGTCTGGAGGCGGCGGGCTTCGATTTAGAAGAAAATAAAAATGGCATTATGCTGTTTGTGGTAAATGATTATTTAAATGTTTTGCTGAACAAAGAAAGTTTAATTATTGCCCAAGACCAGATTGAGATTAGTAAAAAACAGGTTGAAAAAGCAAAGGTTTTGGTGGAAGCCGGCTCAAAACCAAAAGCGTCGCTGTTAGAAGCCGAAGCAACTTTGGCATCGAATGAGCAACAATTAACCACTGCACAAAATAACCTGGATCTTTCATTATTGGCTTTGGCGCAATTGTTGGGGCAGCCCACAAAGG
>PHDE01000200.1 GCA_002842505.1 Bacteroidetes bacterium HGW-Bacteroidetes-3
CAGCGGATCTTCATCAGTAACCCAGCCTGTGTCAACGGCATTCATAAAAATCCCGTCTTTAGCCAAAGTTCCTGAAGATGTGTGCGTGAGCATATTCAATGCAGCCTTGGCCATATTTGTATGTGGGTGGCGATCTTCTTTAAAAGACGGATAAAATTTTCCTTCCATCGCCGATACATTGATGATGTGTTTTTGTCCGGTTTTATCCTTTTTCATCACTTCGGAAAGGCGGTTGCACAACACAAATGGCGCAACGGAATTTACCAGCTGAACCTCAATCATTTCGGTGGTTTCTATTTCTCCCAATTTTAAACGCCAGCTGTTTGTTTTTCTTAAATCTACCTGTTGCAAGTCGGCATCTAATTTTCCTTCGGGAAATATTTCTGCAGTAACCAACTCTTTGTCAAAACTATACGGAATTTGCGACAATCTTGCGGAAGCTCGCAATCCAATTCCAGGTTCAGGTCCGTGCCAAGTCACCGGCATATTTTGGTTGGAAAAAGCACCAGCAGTTAATGCCGTTAATTCCTGTAAACAACCTAAATGATCAGCCAATAAATTTTGTGTGGTTTTTGGCAATGATGCAACGTCACTTTCCTCATTTTTCATCAAATGCTGATAAAATCCGGAAGGTCGCCTCACGGTTTGTGCTGCATTGTTGATTAAAATATCAAGCCTTCCATATTTTTGTTCCACAAAATTGCAAAAAATTTCCACGCTCGGAATGTGTCTCAAATCGAGTCCGTGAATTTTTAACCGATGTCCCCATTCCTCAAAATCGGCTTCTTGTGAAAAACGCAAAGCTGAATCTACCGGAAAACGCGTAGTCGCAACAACGGTGGCACCGCCCCGCAAAAGCATTAACGTAATGTGATAACCTATTTTTAGGCGAGAGCCTGTGATTACCGCTATTTGTCCGGCTACATTTGCGGTTTGAAAACGTTTTGCATAGTTAAAATCACCACATTCCTTACACATACTGTCGTAAAAATGGTGCACTTTTATAAAGGAGGTTTTGCACACATAGCAGTTTTTATGCGACTCAAATTCTTTTTGTTCTTTATCCGCTAAATGAGCCATCGGAAGTAATTTTGGCGCAACAAATACGGAAGCTTCCCGGGCATTTCTGATGCCAGTATCTTTTCGGGCGTTTTTTTCTTTGGCGGCCAATATGCGTTTTGCCACTTTTTTTCCGTCCTTTTTTCTGCGTGAAAATTCATCGCGATCTGGTCTGGAAAGCATTCCGGCAACTTTTATCAGTTCGGTTCTTTGTTCTTTCTGAATGTCAAATATTTCATCGGTATTTTTAATCAATTGCGACAAAACGGCAATACATTTCTCAATTTCTTCAGAAGTAATTGCTTTTCTATTGTCTGTTTTCACCTTCTCCATAATTTAAACTTATTCCAAAACCGATTAAGGCCGCAAAGATAGTTTTAAAATTTTGGCTGCGATTTGTTTTTTTTTGAATATTAATAAAGCAAAAAATGAATTTAATTTGTTAACGTACTCAAAATACGCTCCTTAACCATTGTTAAAATCCTTTTATTGTTTTTATTGGTGAAGTTTTTATAGATGGCAAATTCTTCCAAAGTAAAATGTCCGATGATCATTCCTTTTAATTCATTTCTAAATTGGTTATCTTTTGAAAAAGAATGCCCAATAAATTCTATCTTTTTCAATTCCATAAAGTCCTTAAAATCAAATTTTTGTTTTGATAAATAAGGTTATATCTAAAAATTACAGCACTTACAAAAGCTGAATTGGCATTGAATTTTGTTTATACGATTAATTGCGTTAGGGACTGTAGTGGAAATCCTTTTTTGATTCGCCCTTTCGGCGAAGTAAAAAAGATTGGAGCGAAAGGCGCGACCCTTGTGGTAACGCCAAAAAAATATAAATTCATTTACTTATCGTTTGTCATAAACTCAAAATTACTCAACTTTTTTAATGATTACCTCTCCTTGTTTGTACTTTATTCGTTTGGAAAACCTTGAGTAAATAACCAAACTTTTCTTGGTATTGATAAAATAAACGCCCGTTAACAGCACCAACGCGGCCAAAACTGACTGAAAAGTAATTTGTTCCCCTAAAAAATACCAGCCTAAAAGCATGGCTATTATTGGGTTTACGTAGGTTGAAGTGGACACTTTTTCAGGCGAAACGGTTCTTAACAAATAATTAAAAGCGGTAAATGCCACAATGCTTCCAAATAAAACAAGCCCAATCATTGAAAATTGAACGCTCCTGCTCCACTGCGACGGAAGTGTCCATTCTTCGCCAAACAGCAAACTTGCAAGCGCAAGCGTTAAGCCGGCAGTTAACATTTGGTAGCCTGTATTCACAAAAAAGTTTGGTGGAAGATCGGTTTTGGACACAAATATGCTTCCATACGCCCAACTTATGATACAAATAAAAATCATGGCCATTCCCAATATTGTCCCTTCCCTACTCGTAAATTGTTTTTGGCTCACCAAAAGAAATATTCCAATCATTCCCAAAACAACGCCGACAACCGACATTGCCTTTATTTTTTTGCCTTCTAAAATTCTCAGTAATAACAATACGACCAATGGCTGAGCCGATGTTTCTAGTGCTGCAAAACCACTGTCAACATATTTAAGTGCCCATACAATAACGCCATTTCCAAATGACAGAAATAAAAAACCGGCTATGGCGCTGTTGATGAATTGTTTTTTAGTGACGCTTAATTTAATTTTCATAAATTTTGCAATAATGAATATTAAAGTGCCTGCGGTGGTAAATCTAATAGAAGCCAACATAAAAGGCGGCAATTCTGTAACCGCAATTTTATTTAAAAGATAGGTGGAACCCCAAATTACATAAATGGCAAAAAACGCCAAAATGATGAGAAAAGCCGGACTTTTTAATTTGCCCATGGTAAAATTTTGTTGATTTTAGAGGTGGTTTTAAAAGCACCAATATTAAGAAAAACAAATTGATAAATTATACATATATTCGCTTAAATTTTAAATGTCGGCGAACGATCAATTCGGCTATTTTTTTGTGAAAGACATTCATAATTGATGATGCTTTTTTGTAACTTAATGTAACTAATGATGAATTCATGAAAACTTCTTTAATCATTTTATTGCATTTTTTTGTTTTAACCATAAGTGCACAAAATTATATTGATATCGTAAACTTTTCTTATGCAAATACGCCACTGAATAATTTTGAAAACGCTTCGGAAAAAACCAAAGTTGAGGAATTTGGGTTACAACTCACTTTTCCCGTTGTGCTGAATGAAAAGACGGTAATTTTAACCGGATTGTCCGTAAATAATAGTCGGGTAAGACTAGACAGATTTATTCCAAATTATACTTCTCTCAGTAAAATTAGGTTACAGCTCGGCTTAAATTATGTTTATTCGGCTAAATGGACGGGGACTTATGTGCTGCTTCCAGCATTATCTTCCGATTTTGACATAGTTTCCAAAGAAGATTTTCAAATAGGCTTTTTATCATTGTTCACCTATAAAAAAAGGGAAAATTTAAAATATAAAATTGGTGTTTATGCCAATTCCGAAAAATTTGGTCCGCTAATCTCTCCATTATTCGGATTGTATTATATAAGTCTGAATAAAAAATTTGAAACTAACATATTGCTGCCGGGCCAATTTGACATCAATTATCAAGTGCTTGAAAAAACTGTTTTTGGCGTAAATTTTGACGGAATGACTTCCAGCTATAATTTACATGGCACAATTTATTCTTCTGAAGGTGAGTATGTTGCCAGAAGCTCTTCTGAATTATATTCTTATCTTCAATTCCAATTCGGAAAATCTTTATACCTTAAAACTAAAGTAGGCTATTCAATTAGCCGAACTTATAAAGTATTTAAAAATAACGATAAAGTGGATTTGTCGTTGAGTTCCCTATATTTTGATGATAACAGGACCTCTTTAAACAACAATTTTGAAAAAGGTGCCATTTTTAAAGTTGAACTTTTGTATCGAATTCAATTTAAATAAATCAATAATTTCTAAATATGGTATCATTGAACCTTCTTTTGAATACATTTTTATCTGAATAATCATAGCATGAATTTCAAATTCAAATATTGTTTCTTTTTGATGGTATTTTTTTGCTTCCATATAGGATTTTCCCAAGAAAAACCTGTGGAGCAAGATTCCACAAAAATGTATGAAAAAATTGAAAAGTACTCCAAGAAAAGAAAGTTTACAAAAATGTTTCACAAGTTGATTTTTGAACCGGTAAACACAAAAAAACCTGTACTGCTTAAAAAATCGAAGAAGAAATCCCGCAAAAAAGTTGAAGGAAAAATCATAAGAAACATCAATATCAAAACGTTGGATCCATTTGGCTTTTCTATTTCAGACACTACAAAAAAGGCAAGAAATTGGGGTGAAAAAACTGGAAATAGAATTCATTTAAAAACGCGTGAATTGACCATAAAGAATCTGTTGCTGTTTAGGAGAAACAAACCCTTGGACACGCTTTTGGTCAGTGAATCTGAACGTTTAATCAGGCTGCAACGATCTATACGAGATATTAAAATTACGGTGGAACCAACCGCTAAAAATTCTGATTCTGTCGATGTTTATATTAGGGTTTTGGACACTTGGAGTTCCTTGCCAAAAGGATCCATCACTTCCTCAAAAACCAGTGTGGGTCTTCAAGAAAGAAATTTTTAGTCAAATTGGAGTTTTTAATTTAGACTACAAAATAAAATCCGATTATGAATGGCTTTTACGTTACTATTTTAATTACGGCAGAAGAAAAGTATTTCATATTCAATATACCATAGCCGACTACTTGACGGGTGGAATCAGCTTCAATAATGAAAAAGATAAAATAGAAAAATA
>PHDE01000015.1 GCA_002842505.1 Bacteroidetes bacterium HGW-Bacteroidetes-3
TGCTTATGGTTCAAGCGCACGAATTTCACAAAAAGCCGTTGAGTTGGGAAGAGCAAAAGGAATAAAAGTAGGTTTGTTAAGACCAATTACCTTATTTCCTTATCCAAAAAAAGCACTTTTCGATTTGGCCGATCAGGTTAAAGGAATTTTAAGTGTTGAATTAAATGCAGGTCAAATGGTAGAAGATGTTCGACTTTCGGTTGAATTTAAAGTACCCGTTGAACATTTTGGAAGGACTGGAGGAATTATTCACACTCCAGAAGAAATTTTAGAAGCTTTAGAACAAAAAATTATTAAAAATGGAAGTATCAGACATCATAAGACCAGAGAATCAAGTATTCTGTAAAACAAAATTAATGACCGACACGGCGCTTTCTTATTGTCCGGGTTGTGGTCATGGCACTGCGCACAATTTAACCATGGAAGTCATTGATGAAATGGGCATTTCAGAAGATGTTATCGGTGTCGCACCGGTTGGCTGCTCTGTTTTGGCCTATGATTTTATGAATATAGATATGACACAAGCTGCCCACGGACGCGCACCGGCAGTGGCAACCGCCATTTCAAGGCTTTGGCCTGAAAAATATGTGTTCACGTACCAAGGTGACGGCGATTTGGCAGCCATTGGAACTGCGGAAACCATTCACGCTTGCAACAGAGGCGAAAATATTGTGATCATTTTTGTGAATAATGGAATTTATGGAATGACTGGCGGACAAATGGCGCCAACAACTTTGGCAGGAATGAAATCTTCCACATCACCTTACGGAAGAGACATTGAAACGATGGGTTCTCCGTTGAAAATAACCGAGTTAATCGCCAATCTTCCCGGTGTTTATTACGTTACGCGTCACGCTGTTCATACGCACAAACACGCGCGTAAAGCCAAAAAAGCGATTCAAAAAGCATTTGAAAATACACGTTTGGGAAAAGGACTTTCATTTATTGAAATTGTATCAAATTGCAACTCCGGTTGGAAAATGACACCTAATGAGTCTAATATTTGGATGGAAGAAAATATGTTTCCATACTTTCCGCTTGGTGATATAAAAGTTGATGGTATCTTAAAAAAATAAAACAATGACAGAAGAAATTATTATCGCAGGTTTTGGCGGACAAGGAGTGCTCTCTATGGGAAAAATATTGGCCTATTCTGGAATTATGCAAAATCAGGAAGTGAGCTGGATGCCTTCTTACGGACCTGAAATGCGCGGCGGAACCGCCAATGTTACCGTAATTTTGAGTGATGAAAAAATTAGTTCTCCCTACTTAAAAATTGTGGATACCGCCATTATTTTAAACCAACAATCGATGGATAAATTTGAGGAATCCGTTAAACCAAATGGTGTTTTAATTTATGATCCAAATGGAATTACGGCACATCCAACAAGAACTGACATCAATATTTTCCAAATTGAAGGAACTAAATTAGCTGCTGAAATGGGAAATAAGAAAATTTTTAATATGATTATTTTAGGCGGTTATTTAAAGGTAAAACCCGTTGTAAAATTAGAAAACGTGATTGAAGGCTTGAAAAAGTCAATCTCTGAACGTTACCATAATTTAATTCCGCTAAATGTGGAAGCCATTACGATGGGAATGAACAATATCGTTCCTTATAAAGTGGAAGCGCCCGTGTTTCAGAATTAGTTTGTAGGACGTTACCCTGCGGGTCGGGCTTTTCGTTGCAATCTTTTTTGCGAAAAAAATCGCTAAAAAGGATTTTCACTGCAATCCCTAACGCAGTTTGAATTACGATTTACGATTTTTGATTTACGATTTTGGAAAAGACGTAATCAAATGTTTACCACAACAAAATTGCGCACTTTGCGTATTTTCTTTGCGTTTTTTTGCGGTTAAAGAAATTTCGACTGAATTAATTTTTTAATGGTTTTTTATCAAAGAATATGCAAATGCTGCTGCAATTAAAATTCAGCCATTTTTTAAGTTCTATGTTTCAGAATTCGGTTATTTTTTGTAATATTATACAAAATAACCGAATTTTTTATGGCGTCAATTTTAGTGACCGGCGGCACCGGATTAATAGGAACTGCACTTTGTAATTTATTAAGGGAAAAAGGCCATAAAGTTGCCATTTTAAGCAGAAACCAACACACAAAACCAAACAGTTATTATTGGAATACAGACACGCGCCACATAGATGCAAAAGCCATTGTTGAAGCCGATTATATCATTCATTTGGCTGGCGAAGGCATTGCAGACAAACGCTGGACACCTCAAAGAAAAAACGATTTAATAAATTCTAGGGTTGAAACCGCCAATCTTTTATATGAAAAAGTGAAGGAACTCAACCCAAATTTAAAAGGTTTTATTTCAGCTTCAGGAATTGGGTATTACGGCGCCACAACTTCAGAAAAAATTTATCAGGAAAATGACGCTCCCGGAGAAGATTTTATCAGTGAAATATGCAAAGTCTGGGAAAACTCTTCTATGCAATTTGACACCATCAATATTCGCACAGTAATTTTTAGAACTGGTGTTGTGTTTGCCAAAGAAGGTGGCGCTTTGGGAAAATTAAGCCAGCCCATAAAATTAGGCGTTGGCGCCGCGCTTGGAAGCGGAGAACAATATGTTCCTTGGATTCATTTGGAAGATTTATGCAATATGTATCTTTACGCCATTGAAAATGAAGAAATTAAAGGAATATACAATGCCGTAGCTCCAGAGCACATCAACAATAAAGCACTCACCAAAATTATTGCCAAAAAACTTAAAAAGCCATTGTGGCTGGCAAATATTCCTGCTTTTGTTTTAAAAATAATTTTGGGAAAAATGGCCGTAATTATTTTGGAAGGAAGCCGTGTTTCTTCTGAAAAAATTATGGCAACTGGATTTAAATTTAAATATCCAAATATTAATGAAGCGCTGCAAAAACTACCCTAATAAAAGCTAAATATTCGACTAAACACGTATTTTATTCAAAATAAATTGACAAAATTGCAGCCCGAACACCTGCTTTTTTCCTATCATGGCGTACCGGAAAGACATATCAAAAAATCAGATGTCACCAAATCGCATTGTAAAATCGACGGCAGTTGCTGCAACACACCATCAACGGCTCATGAATTTTGCTACCGTCATCAATGTTATGAAACCACCAAAAATGTTGCTGAAAAATTAAATTTAAGGGTCGGCAGTTACAGCACCTCTTTTCAATCTCGTTTGGGAAATGATTCTTGGCTACAACCTTATACAAATCAAACCATTGACAATTTCGCCAAAAATGGCTTAAAAAAATTAGCTGTGGTTACCCCTGCCTTTGTTTCCGATTGTTTGGAAACCTTGGAAGAAATTGGCATGGAAGCAAAACATTCTTTCAAGGAAAATGGCGGTGCCGAATTTAATATGATTCCTTGCTTAAACGATAATGACAAATGGGTGAAAACATTGTCAGTGTGGATTGAAGATTGGGCGAAGTAACGCTTAAAAGTTTATAAACTTCATAACGCGGATTTTTAATCCGTGTTTTTTTCATATAATTAAGGTGCAAATGCATTTTAGAAAAGTGATCTTCACAAAAATTATTTTGGAATTACAATTTTGTTCCGTACATTTAATACACTTTTTCTGTTAAAGCTTTTAGGTTTTCGGGATGCTAGTATCCCCTCGTATTTCCAAATACAAAACCACTAAACAAATATGATGAGAAACCAAAAATAAAAAATAATTAACGTGAAGAGAGATGAAACGAGCCATAACAAATTTTGATACACAAGGGAATGATTAATAGCGAACAGTCCCGAATTTTCGGGATTACCAATAAAAAATAAAAGATAAACAGATGAAAAAGAACCTTTTAACATTAACAATTTGGCTGATTTCAATCCTTTGCATTGGACAGACAACCAGTAAATTTGATTTTATTCCCGGAGAGAAAATTATCTTTTTTGATGATTTTTCTACAGAAAGCATCGGTGATTTCCCCCTACAATGGCTCACAAATGGCAGTGGAGAAATTGTTACCTTAAAACAATTAGAAGGGCGATGGTTTCAGATTACACAATCAGGATATTATATTCCCGAAGTCAATGATTCTTTTACAGATAACTACACCATTGAATTTGATATGTTTACATTAAGCGATTGGGGAGCTCAAATTCCATCTGTAGTCGATTTATATTTTCTGTCAGGAGAATTGGCAAACCCGGGGTATGGCAGTCAACCTGGTCTGGCTGGATTAAAAATTCAACCTTCATACGAAAATATATTTTGGAATAATTGGTCAGAAGCTAGAGAATGGCAAGGAGATGAAGGAATGGCAAATTTCACCTTCAAATCGATGACAAAATATCATATCTCGTTTTGGATTCAAAAACAACGGGTTAGAATGTGTGTCAACGACCAAAAAGTATTGGATTTACCTAAAGGCTTGCAAGCCAATTACACCTATAACATATTCAGGATAGACGATAACTCAAGCGAAACAACACCGCTAATAAGCAATTTTCGAATGGCTACAGGAATGCCCGATATGAGAAATAGGCTTATTACTGAAGGCAAACTGGTTTCTTACGGAATTTATTTTGATGTAAATTCTGACAAACTCAAGACAGAGTCAACACCTTCCATTAAAGAGATTGCAACTATATTAAATGAAAATCCAGGAATTCGGGTTAAAATAGCTGGCCACACCGATTCCGATGGAGCAGATGATTTGAATCTCAGTTTGTCAAAAAAAAGAGCTGAAAGTGTAAAAAACGAATTGATCAAAACCTACAATATTGATGCAAATCGGCTCGAAACCGAAGGTAAAGGTGAAAGTCAGCCGTTGGCGCCAAATAACAATGCCTTGAATAAATCTAAAAATCGACGTGTAGAGTTTATTAAATCATAATATATAAACGAAAATGCGCTTTATCAGAGTAATAAATAGAAAAACAAAGAAAACAATTATTGTTTAAAATATTGATGAATAAAAGAAGGTTGCAAAATGAATTACATTGAGTAACAATTGTTTAATTCAATTGCTCAATTAACCCAGCGCCATCGTTTTATAAAGGGTATTTGTGCTTAAAAATATTCAGAGGAAATGGATTAAAAAAAAGCAAAAACAGCTTCTAAAAATAATAAAAATCACAGTCAAAAAAATACATAATCATCAAATTTTTTTCAACTTTTTAGTTAATTCTATAAAATAAAAGGTTAAGCACAATGCTTATATTCAATTATTACAATCTTTTATTGAATATATAATAGTTTGTTTATCAATGAGTTATAAGCTTTCTATTGATTTTTATCATACAAAATACGAAATCGTTTTCTTAAATTTGTGCCATTATAAAACCAATTTTATAACTAAAATTTATGAAAAAACTTCTATTGGGTAACGAAGCGTTGGCACAAGGCGCCATTGATGCAGGATTGTCAGGTGTTTACGCCTATCCGGGAACGCCCTCTACCGAAATAACTGAATATATTCAAAAATCAAAAATAGCGCAAGAATTAAAGATCCATTCCTCTTGGTCCGTCAACGAAAAAACAGCGATGGAGGCAGCTTTAGGAATGTCTTACGCCGGAAAAAAATCGATGGTGGTAATGAAACACGTAGGTTTAAACGTGGCGGCAGATGTTTTTATGAATATGTCCGTTTCGGGAATTAATGGCGGATTGGTAGTTGTTGTGGCCGATGACCCGTCCATGCATTCTTCGCAAAACGAACAAGATTCACGATATTATGGCAAATTTGCCATGATTCCTATTTTAGAACCTTCCAACCAACAAGAATGTTACGACATCACCAAATATGCGTTTGAACTTTCAGAAGAATTGGGATTGCCCGTGCTTATTAGAATGGTCACAAGATTATCGCACTCAAGAGCTGGTGTTATTACCGGTAAAAGGATGGCACAAAATACCGTTCAATTGCCAAAAATTTCAACTCAATTTCAGTTAATTCCAATGCACGCGCGTGGCCGATACCAACATTTGGTCGACATTCAGCCTGATATGCTTGAAATTTCAGAAAATAGCGCGTTTAATATTTTTTACCAAGGGGCCAACAAAACCATCGGAATTATCGCATCCGGAATTGCCTATAATTATTTGATGGAAAATTTTGAGGATGGAAATTGTCCTTTTCCGGTTTTGAAAATTTCGCAATATCCATTGCCAAAAGAACCAATCAAAGTATTGTTTGATACCTGTGAAAAAATATTGGTTTTGGAAGACGGCTATCCTTTTATTGAAGAAGCCATTTCCGACTTTTTAGGTGAAAACAGAAAAATAATCGGGCGCTTAAGTGGCAATATTCCAAGAGTTGGCGAACTAAATCCTGACAACATTGCAAATGCTTTAGGTTTTGATATTGTCATTAACGAAAATTTGCCAAAAGTGGTTATGGGAAGACCACCACAATTGTGTGTGGGTTGCGGTCACAATGATTTATTTAATGCCATCAATGCCTTAAAAAATGAATCGGCAACACAACAGGTTTTTGGAGACATTGGTTGTTCTGCCTTAGGCGTTTTGTCACCTTATGAAAGTATCAACACCTTAATTGAAATGGGCTCTTCCATTACTATGGCAAAAGGCGCTTCCGATGCAGGAATTCATCCGGCAATAGCTGTTATTGGCGATTCCACTTTTACGCATTCCGGAATGACCGGTTTATTAGATGCAATCATTGAAAACACCCCAATTACCGTTATTATTTCGGACAATTCAGCCATTGCAATGACCGGCGCTCAGGATTCAGCGGCTTCAGGAAGGTTAATTTCGATTTGCAAGGGTTTGGGAATGGAAGAAGATCATTTAAAAGTGATTACGCCTTTGCATAAAAATTTACAGGAAAATATTGATGTCATTCGCGAAGAAATAAATTATAAAGGCGTTTCTGTCATCATTGCGCAACGCCCTTGCGTGCAACTTCCGAAGGAGAAAAAAGACAAATTAAAAGAATATACAAACGTGTCAATAAATTAAATTATGCACTCAAAAATAAATATCATTTTAGCTGGCGTTGGCGGACAAGGAATTTTAACCATTGCCGCCGTTTTGGATACTGCCGCCTTGGACAATAATTTAAACGTAAAACAATCGGAAGTGCACGGAATGAGTCAGCGTGGCGGAGCTGTACAGTCTCACGTACGGATTTCTGACAAACCCATTTATTCCGATTTAATTCCGCAGGGAAAAGCAGATATGATTATTTCTGTGGAACCTATGGAATTGTTGCGCTATTTGCCTTTTCTGAAAAAAGACGGCTATTTGATCACCGATTCAAATCCGTTTGAAAATATTAAAGATTATCCTGAATTGGAGACACTTTACAATGAAATAAAATCGCACAAAAACCATATTTTAATTGATGCGATGAAAATTGCAAAAGATTTGGGAAATTCAAAAGCAACCAACATTGTTTTATTGGGCGCCGCTTCTTCTTTAATTCCTTTAAGCGATGAAAGTTTTCAAAAAGCGATTGCCACGCTGTTTGAAAGAAAAGGCGAACGCATAGTTGCAAAAAACTTAGAAGCATATTTAAAAGGCAAAGAAATTGCCGCTGAACTCGTTTCCTAAACACCAATTTACTTATGCTGAACAAAGAATTACTGAATCCCAAAAGCATTGTTGTTATTGGCGCTTCAAACAATATTCACACGCCTGGCGGAAGCGTTTTAAAAAATTTAATCGCCCACAATTTTAAAGGCGAATTGTTTGCCGTAAATCCGAAAGAAACGGAAGTGCAAGGATTAAAATGCTACCAAAATGTTTTGGATATTCCGCAGGTAGATTTGGCGATTATCGCCATTGCGGCAAAATTTACGTTGGAAACTATCCAAATTTTAACGCAACAAAAAAATACCAAAGGATTTATTATTTTTTCGGCAGGATTTGGAGAAAAAGATGCTGAAGGCAAAAAACTGGAAGCACAAATTGTAAAAGAAATAAACGCCGTTGGCGGCACACTTTTAGGCCCAAACAATATCGGATTGATCAACCAAAATTACGCAGGCGTTTTCACCACGCCAATTCCCAAATTAAATCCAAAAGGCGTCGATTTTATTTCTGGTTCTGGCGCAACTGCCATATTTATTATGGAAGCAGCGATGGCAACCGGCTTGACCTTTTCAAGTGTTTATTCAGTTGGAAATTCCGCGCAAATTGGGGTTGAAGAAGTGTTGGAACATTTAGACGAAACTTTTGAAAAAGGAAAAAGTTCAACAGTGAAATTATTATATATCGAAAGCATTGAAAATCCGCAAAAACTTTTAAAACACGCAGCTTCATTAATTGCAAAAGGCTGTAAAATTGCCGCCATAAAAGCGGGAAGTTCTTCTGCAGGAAGCAGGGCGGCGAGTTCGCACACTGGCGCATTGGCCAATTCAGATGTTGCAGTGGATGCTTTATTTAAAAAAGCTGGAATTGTGCGTTGCTACGGAAGAAATGAGCTGATCACCGTGGCTGGAATTTTTATGCACCAAGAATTAAAAGGCAAAAATATTGCGGTAATCACACACGCCGGCGGACCCGCAGTGATGCTTACCGACGCTTTATCCAAAAACGGATTGAACGTTCCTGAAATCACTGGAAAAGAAAGTGAAGCCTTATTGAATAAATTATTTTTAGGCTCTTCTGTTTCAAATCCGATTGATTTTTTAGCCACCGGAAATGCCGAACAACTGGAAACTATTATCGATTATTGCGAAAATTCATTTTCTGAAATTGATGCGATGGTGGTTATTTTCGGAAGTCCGGGATTGTTTGAAGTCTATGATGTTTATGACGTTCTGGACAAAAAAATGCGCGAATGCAAAAAACCAATTTTTCCAATATTGCCTTCGGTGGTAAACGTGAAAAAAGAAATCGATTATTTTATTTCAAAAGGAAATATCAATTTCCCCGATGAAGTTTTGTTTGGAAACGCCTTGGCCAAAATATTTAAGACCGCAAAGCCAATTTCCGGAGAAAAAACCCAAACAAATCTTGATTTAGAAGCCATCAGAAACATCATAAATACTGCTGAAAACGGGTATTTAGCACCTCAGCAAGTGAGACAATTATTAATTGCTGCTAAAATTCCTTTGGTGAATGAAGCAGTTTGCTCCACCAAAAAAACCTGTCTGTCAGAAGCGCTGAAACTTGGATTTCCGGTGGTGATGAAAGTGGTTGGCCCAATCCACAAATCGGATGTGGGCGGGATCATTTTAAACATTAATTCCGTAGAGAAATTAGCAGAATCTTTTCAGAAAATTATGCAAATTGAAGGCGCAAAAGCCGTGTTGCTTCAACCTATGAAAAAAGGAATGGAATTGTTTATCGGTGCCAAAAAGGAAGGTGATTTCGGACATCTGGTATTGTGTGGTTTGGGCGGCATTTATATTGAAATTTTAAAAGATATCAATGTGGCCTTGGCTCCAGTTTCAAAAATGGAAGCCACAGAAATGATCCAAAATTTAAAATCGTACAAAATAATTCAGGGAATCAGAAACCAGGAAGGCGTGAATGAAAATTTGTTTGCTGAAATTGTGGTGAAAGTTTCTGATTTGTTAATGGCTGCACCTGAAATTGCGGAGTTGGATTTAAATCCGCTCTTCGGAAATTCGAAAGAAATTTTTGCGATTGACGCCAGAATCAGCATAGAAAAAATTAAAAAGAATCATAAAAATAAATTAAAATTATTTGATTATTGAGTTGTTTCCTGTTTCAAATATTCTTTTGATTAAATATAGTGCTGTCCCTAAAAAGTTTTCTTGCTGATTTTTACAACATTTTAGTCAATATTATTACATAAATTTGTAAACTTATACAACTTGACTAATTTTAATTTCAAAAAAGAGAAACTTTTACAATAAAGTTAAAAATCAGTAGATTTTTTATAATAGCACGCTAATATTTACCTCAGAAATCAACATACTTTTATTTTGAAAAAAGCATAACACAATCGTGAAGTAAACAACAATTAACTAGATATTGCAAAAACATTTCAGCAGAAATGACCAATAAAAAACTATAAACATAAGCAAATGAAGACATTTTTAAAAAACGGAAAAGGGCTAGTTAAAAGTAATAAATGGGAACCAAATTGTTGGGTTAGCGTAGAAGAACCAACAGAAGAAGATAAAAAATATCTTTTAAATGAACTTCACATTCCTGAAGCATTTTATAATGATATTGAAGACATTGATGAGCGTCCGCGTATAGAAATTGAAGATGGTTGGGTATTTATTTTATTCAGGATTCCCTTTAAAAATTCGAATTTCAACAATCCATTTGTAACAGGTCCTGTGGGAATTATTTTTAAAGATGATGTTTTTGTGTCAATTTGCTTCTATGAATCAGAATTGATTCCAGATTTTATACAATTTACAAAACGCAAAAATATTATCAAACAAAATAATTTTGATTTTATTTTACAAATGCTTCTTTCCTCAAGTGTTTGGTTTCTAAAGTATTTAAAACAAGTAAACCAACAAATAAAAATGGCGGAAAACACCCTTGAAAAGTCAATTAAAAATGAAGATTTGCAAACTTTATTTAAAATTGAAAAATGTCTTGTTTATTTTACGACTTCATTAAGGGGCAACGATGTTTTGGTGCATAGAGTCAAAAATTTGAAAGGCAATAAAAATATGCTTAATGAAGATTTAGTGGAAGACGTTGAAATAGAATTAAGGCAAGCTTTGGAAACCACCAATATATATAATGACATTTTAACAGGAATGATGGATGCTTACGCCTCGGTAATCAGCAACAATTTAAACGTGATTATGAAGCAATTAACTTCAATTTCCATTATTTTAATGATTCCTACGTTGGTTGCGAGTTTATATGGCATGAATGTTCCAAACTCGTTACAAGATAACATTTGGGGATTTTGGATTGTTTTAATAATATCTTTTATAATCTCCTTATTGGGTGTTTTTCTTTTTTGGAAAAGAAGATGGTTTTAAAAAAATAATTTAAAACACTGCCGTTTTTTAAAGCTTTGAAGCATCGCAGGCGAATAGCTTAAAACGATTTTTCAAACGGAATTCGGTTCACGATACTTCTGCCCAAGGTAACCTCATCGGCATATTGAAGCTCGTCGCCTACCGCGATTCCGCGCGCTATTGTTGAAGTTTTAATCGGCAATCCTTCCAATTGCCTAAAAATATAAAAGTTTGTTGTATCGCCTTCAATGGTGGAGCTCAAAGCAAAAATCACTTCTTTTATAGTTCCCGATTTTACTTTTTCTATCAAACTGTCAATGGTCAAATTATGAGGCCCGATTCCTTCAATAGGAGAAATTTTTCCGCCTAAAACGTGGTACAATCCCCTAAATTGCGAGGTGTTTTCAATAGCCATCACATCGCGCACATCTTCAACCACACAAATAATTTCAGAATTTCTAGAGGAATTTGAACAAATTGCACAAACTTCCTTGTCGGAAATATTGTGGCATTTTTCACAAAATTTAATCTCATCCACTAATTTAATAAGTGAAGCCGCCAATTGATGGGTTTGTGACGCAGGTTGTTTCAACAAATGCAAAACCAATCGCAATGCTGTTCTTTTGCCTATTCCTGGCAATTGCGAAACTTCATTCACGGCATTTTCCAAAATTTTTGAAGAAAAATTCATTTTGCAAATATACAATTAGGAAAGATATTCCCAATAATTTTGCTTTCTTTGTTAACCGTAAAATTAAAATGAGTCCATGAAGCCAATTTATATTCTTTCCCTTATTGCAGTTTATTTTGGCGTGCTTCTTTTAATAGCCTATTTTACAGGAAAAAATGACAGCAACGAAACTTTTTTTAAGGCAAACAAAAAATCGCCTTGGTACATTGTTGCTTTTGGAATGGTTGGCGCGTCGCTTTCCGGAGTTACATTTATTTCGATTCCCGGCTGGGTGCAAAGTTCTCAGTTTAGTTATATGCAAATTGTTTTTGGCTATATGTTTGGCTATTTGGTAATTGCGTATGTACTAATTCCTATTTATTACAATATGCAGGTTACGTCCATTTACGAATTTTTAAAACATCGGTTTGGACCAACTTCACACAAAACCGGCGCTTTTTTCTTTTTTGTTTCCAGGGTTTTAGGCTCGGCTTTCAGGCTGTTTTTGGTAGCTTCGGTTTTGCAGTATTATATTTTTGATGCCTGGAATGTTCCTTTTGAAATCACCGTAATTTTCTCTATTCTCTTAATTTGGATTTATACTTTTAAAGGAGGCATTAAAACGATTGTTTGGACGGATACGCTTCAAACATTTTTTATGCTTTTTGCGTTAATCGCCACCATTTTTATCATTATCAACAAATTAAATTGGTCGGTTTCAGACATTTTTTCTTCGGAGGAATTTAAACATTACAGCCAAATTATATTTACCGATGATTTTACCGGCAAGAAACACTTTGTGAAATCCTTTTTGGGCGGTATGTTTATTGCCATTGCAATGACTGGTTTGGACCAGGATATGATGCAAAAAAACCTGACTTGCAAAAATATCAAAGAATCACAATGGAACGTGATTTCGTTGGGTTTGGTGCTAATTGTTGTGAATTTTATTTTTTTAACGCTTGGTGCTTTATTGTTTATTTATGCTGAAAAATTTGGCATTGCAATTCCTGTGGTTGACGGCGCCATTAAAACCGATTTGCTTTTTCCAGAGATTGCGCTTCACGGCGATTTGGGAATTTACATTGGCATATTCTTCGTTTTAGGATTGATTGCGGCTGCGTATTCGAGCGCTGACAGTGCTTTAACAGCATTAACCACTTCATTTTGCATCGATTTTTTAGACATTGAAAAAAGGAAAAAATCGAAGCAAACCGCGATTCGTAAAAAAACCCATATTATAATTTCAATAGTGTTGATTGTGGTCATTATTATTTTTAGATATGTGCTCAAAGAAAACGTAATCAGCAATTTGTTACAAGTTGCCTCCTATACTTATGGACCGCTTTTGGGCTTGTTTGCTTTTGGTATTTTCACTAAAATCACTGTTAAAGATTCTTTGGTATGGATTGTGGCAATTTTATCGGTGATTATCACCTATTATTTAAATGACTATTCAGTAAAGTTTTTAAACGGTTATTTATTTGGTTATGAGCTTCTAATTGTAAACGGGTTAATCACTTTTGTTGGTTTACTTATCATAAGATCACCCAAAAAAGAAATAAACGAAAAGCCTTTAAACCAATAAAAGATTTTTAATTTTGTGAAATGGAGAACGATTTAAGCAATTATAGAAAAAATTACCAAAAAAGCGAACTTTCCGAAGAAGGAATTTCAGAAAATCCGATGGAATTATTTCAAAAATGGTTTTTTGAAGTGGAGGAATTTGGGGGCGATTCTGAAGTAAACGCAGTAACAGTTTCCACAATTGGTGCAGACGGATTTCCAAAAGCCAGAGTTGTTTTATTAAAAAAATTCACTTGGGAAGGATTTATTTTTTTTACCAATTATAACAGCGAAAAAGGAAAAGCCATGGCGCTAAACCCAAATGTTTGCTTGTCTTTTTTTTGGCAAGGAATTGAGCGACAAGTGATTATAAAAGGTGTTGCCGAAAAACTTTCGGAAAATCTATCGGATGGCTATTTTGAATCAAGGCCCGACGGAAGTAAATTGGGTGCTTGGGCTTCCGACCAAAGTGAAGCGGTTCCTTCCCGGAAATATTTAGACGAACGATTGGCTTCCTTCGAAAAACAATTTGAAAACAAAGAAATTTCGAGACCAAAACATTGGGGTGGCATTCTCGTTAAACCAATCAGCATAGAATTTTGGCAAGGACGCCCAAATCGTATGCACGACAGAATTAGGTATACCTTACAGGAAGATTATAACTGGAAAATTGAGCGATTGGCTCCTTAAATAGTATCTTTGAAACTCTATAAAAAAACAAAATGAAAACACTTTATATTGTTAGACACGCGAAATCTTCTTGGGAATATGAAGGAATTAAAGACATCGATCGCCCGTTGAAAGAACGCGGAATTAATGATGCTTATTTAATTTCGAATGTATTGCAAAAAAAAATCGCGACACCCGATGTTTTTATATCAAGTTGTGCAAATAGGGCTTTGCATACCGCAATGATTTTTACCTATACTTTTAATTTTCCGCTTGCAAATTTGAGGATTAGCAAATCGCTGTTCAATTTTAGCGACGGATATTTAATAAAAACGGTAAAAGCTTTGGATGACGGATTTGATTCCGCCATTATTTTTAGCCACGACCACGGCATCAGCGATTTTGTGAATAAATTTGGAAGCATTCACGTTGATAATGTGCCAACTTGTGGCGTTGTTGGCATTCAATTCGACACCAATCACTGGAAAGACATCAAATCTGGAAAAACATTTTTAACTGAATTTCCTAAAAATTATAAATAGCACTTTATTTTGAAAATTGAAAAACTTGCCGGAATTGACATTGGTTCCAATGCCATTAGATTATTGTTGGTGAACGTAATTACAGAACAAAATAACAACCAACCGCCAAGTTTTAAAAAATCGGCGCTGGTTCGTGTCCCAATTCGTTTGGGTGCCGACACTTTTTTGAGCGGAAAAATTTCCGAAGAAAATAAAATCAGAATGGTTAAAGCTATGGAAGCTTTTAAATTATTGATGGAAGTTCACGGCGTTAAAAAATACAAAGCCTGCGCCACATCAGCTATGCGGGAAGCCAGTAACGGAAATGAAGTTGCCAAAGAAATTTTTGAAAAGACTTCTGTAAAAATTGATATCATAGACGGAAAAAAAGAAGCGAAAATAATTTTTGGAACAGACTTAAGCACGGTTATTACTGTTAAAAATACTTATTTATATGTTGATGTTGGCGGCGGAAGCACAGAAATAACGCTTTTTTCAAAAGGAAAAATTATCAACTCAAAATCCTTTAAAATAGGAACCGTGCGTTTGTTGGACGACCATAAAGAATTTAAAAATATTTGGAAAAGCATGGAGCTTTGGGTCAAAGAAAACACCAAAAATTTAAAGAGAATCTCTGTAATTGGATCGGGAGGAAATATCAATAAAATATTCAAAATCTCCGGAAAACCGATAGGTAAACCACTGTATTTAAGTTACATAAAAAATCAATTGGAATTTTTAAGCAATTTAACCTACGAGGAACGCATTACGCAGCTGGATTTAAATCCGGACAGGGCCGACGTAATTATACCAGCCACAAAAATTTATTTATCCATTATGGAATGGAGCGGCGCAAATAAAATATTTGTTCCAAAAATTGGACTTGCAGATGGTATTGTAAAGGAATTATACTACGAAAAATAAATCCTATCCCCCAGCCTCCCGTAATAAAACGGGACAGGCTTTTTTCCAAAGGAAAGGAAGTTTGATTTGAAAATAGAAAAAGACTTTCAATTTTTAGAACGGACAGGTCGCGACCTGTCCCTACGAACATTTAATAAATTCCTCCACCAATTTTCCAACAGATTTTTCAGCAATTTTGGCCACTTTTTGCACTTCTTCGTGTGAAACGGCTTCCACTTTTCCTTCAACACCCAAATCGGTAATTACGGAAATTCCAAAACAAGCCATTCCCATATGCCTGGCTACTATTACTTCAGGCACGGTGGACATTCCAACCGCGTCGGCGCCCAAATTTTTAACCATTTTATATTCCGCCGGCGTTTCAAAAGTTGGTCCTTGCAAAGCCAAATAAATTCCTTTTTGAATTGGAACATTAAATTTTAGTGCGATTTGTTCCATTTTAGCAATCATTTTTTTGCTGTAAGCCTCGTGCATATCCACAAATCGCGGTCCGAAACGTTCTTCATTTTTTCCGTGCAAAGGATGAACCGGCATTAAATTTATATGATCGGTTATCAACATAATATCACCGACTTTAAATGCTGGGTTTACGCCACCGGAAGCATTTGAAACAATTAAATTTTCAACGCCCAAAAATTTCATCACGCGCACCGGAAAAACGGTTTGTTCCATCGTCCAGCCTTCATAATAATGAAATCGGCCACGCATCGCAATCACTTTTTTATTGCCTATGGTGCCAAAAATCAATTCACCGGAATGGCCTTCAACCGTTGAAACCGGAAAATTGGGAATTTTATTGTAAGAAATTGAAATTTCAATGTCGATTTTCTCCACCAAATTGCCCAAACCTGTTCCTAAAATAATACCGTAATCTGCTTTTGAAATTCCTTTATTTTGTAAGAATTTAACTGTTTCCTGAACTTTGTTCCACATAATTTTTTATAAGATTGTCAAACTCGTTTTTACGAGTTATAAAAGTTGTTTTTATTGAGATATAATGCAAATTTTTTAGTTTTGCAAAAATACGCACATAATCCTTCTCCGTTGTTAAAATAATTTTATTTGTTGCTGATAACGATTCAAAAGCCGAATTTATTTCCCCAATTTCATTTAAACTGAAATGATGATGATCCGGATATTCTAAATGTTTGAAATGAAGTTTTCTGCTTTTTAAATAATCCGTCAAAGGTTTCGGATTTGCAATTCCAGTTACCAACAAAATTTGAAAATCAGACAAATCACTTAAATCCAACTTAGAATCGCCTTTCAATTGCGTATCATAAGTTATGGTCGTAAAAAACACTTGCTGATGCGTTTTTGGCTGCAACTTTTTAATAGTTTCTGCTTGCGCTGCTGCTGAAAGATTCGCTGGGCATTTGGTTACAATAATGGCTTGCGCCCTGTTCGCTCCTGAAGCATTTTCCCGCAAATCTCCAGTTGGCAGCATTGTGTCATTCAAATATAAATTATCGTAAGTTGTCAGAAGTACGTTAAGTCCGCCCCTAACTTTTCTATGTTGAAAAGCATCATCAAGCAAAATAACTTCTGGCGGATTTTCCATTTCCTCCAATTTTGTGATTCCGTTGGTTCGATTTGCATCAACACAAACAATTGCTTCAGGAAATTTTAAATGAATCTGATAAGGTTCATCGCCAATAATTTCCGCAGAAATAGTTGAATCAGCCATCAAAAAACCTTTGCTTTTTCTTTTATAACCTCGGCTTAAAACGGCAACTTTATAGTTGTTCTTCAACAAATCGATTAAATATTCAATTTGCGGCGTTTTTCCGGTTCCTCCAACGCTTAAATTCCCCACAACAATTGTAGGAGTTTTAAAATGCGTTGATTTTAAAATGGCAACATCGTATAAATAATTACGCAAATTGGTAATAAATCCATACAATATTGAAAAAGGAAATGCTATTTTTCTTAAAAACTTCACTTAAGCGAAAATACAAAACAAAATCAGAAAATATATTCATTATTACTTTAACTTTCTTTGGTAAATTTTATCTTTGTTTCCCTAACGCATTAGAAAAATGACAATTAAAGATATCACTGCCTGTATTGAAGAAATTGCGCCTTTAAATTATGCCGAAGATTTTGACAATGTAGGTTTGTTGGTGGGCGACTTTTACACTGAAGTTACTGGCGTTTTGGTGACATTAGATACTTTAGAAAATGTTGTTGATGAAGCTATTGAAAACAATTGCAACTTAATTGTGAGTTTTCATCCAATTGTGTTTTCTGGATTAAAAAAGCTGAACGGCAAAAATTATGTGGAACGCGTTGTGATCAAAGCCATCAAAAACAACATTGCCATTTACGCGATGCACACGGCGTTAGACAATTCTTTTGAAGGCGTTAATGCGAAAATATGCGAAGTTTTAGGGTTGAAAAACAAAAAAATATTGATTCCTCAAAAAAACACGCTCAAAAAACTTATCACTTACGCGCCAATTGCGATTGCCGAAAAAGTAAGACAAGCGCTTTTTAACGCCGGCGCCGGGACTGTTGGTAATTACGAAAATTGCAGTTTTAATGCGGAAGGTTACGGAACTTATAAAGGAAATGAAAATGCGAATCCGGTTTATGGAGAAAAAGGAAAATTACATAGAGAAAATGAAACCTTGATTAGCGTTATTTTTGAAAAACACAAGGAAAGAAATATCCTTTCTGCGCTGTTTGAATCGCATCCTTATGAAGAAGTTGCCTATGAAATAGTTTCTTTGGAGAATACAAATCAGGAAATTGGCTTGGGAATGACAGGAGAATTGGAGAAAGAAATTAGCGAAATTGATTTCCTTAATTTCTTAAAAAAAACGATGAATTCAAAAGGCATTCGACATTCACAATTGTTGGGGAAACCCATTAAAAAAGTCGCTGTTTTAGGCGGTTCCGGAAGCTTTGCCATTGAGAAAGCCTTGGAAGCAGGCGCCGATATTTATGTGACGGCCGACATCAAATATCACGAGTTTTACAAAGCTGAAAACAAACTGGTTATTGCAGACATTGGACATTACGAAAGTGAACAATTCACAAAAAATATTTTAGTTGACATACTTACAAAAAAATTTCCTAATTTTGCAATCATTTTATCACAAAAAAACACAAATCCAATTTATTACTTATAATATGGCTAAAAGCAAAGAAGTTACTGTTGAGGAAAAGTTAAGAGCTCTTTATGATTTACAATTAATTGATTCAAGAATTGATGAAATTAAAAGCGTAAGAGGTGAATTACCTTTAGAAGTTGAAGATTTACAAGATGAAGTTATTGGTTTAAACAAAAGACTTGTTAATTTAGACGAAGAAGTAGCCGCACTAAAAAAAGAAATTACCGACAAAAAGTTGGTGATTGATGAAGCAAATGCTTTGGTTAAAAAATATACAGAACAACAAAAGAAAGTTCGCAACAATAGAGAATTCAACTCCATAAGCAAAGAAACTGAATTTCAAGAACTTGAAATTGAATTGGCTGAAAAAAGAATTAAAGAGCACAGAGCCAAGATTGAGCAAAAAAATGAAGTGATTGAAGGCACGAAAGTAAACCTTGCCAGAAAAGAAGAATTGCTTAAGCACAAAGCTGCTGAGTTAGACGATATTATGAGCGACACGCAAAAGGAAGAAAACATTTTGCTTGGAAAATCTAAAGAATACGCTGAATTGATTGACGACAACTTATTGTCGGCTTACAATAGAATCCGAACAAACGTAAAAAATGGCTTGGCGGTTGTTTCTATTGAAAGAGGCGCTTCAGGCGGATCATTTTTCACCATTCCACCACAAAGACAGGTTGAAATTTCAAGCCGCAAAAAAATCATAACCGATGAATACAGCGGAAGAATTTTAGTTGATGGCGCTTTGGCGGAAGAAGAAAGAGAAAAAATAGAACAACTTTTAAAATAAATTAATCGCAAATTTCGCAAAGTTTTACGCGAAGAACGCAAGAAATAATTCCTTAAAAGGCTTCCAAATCGGAAGCCTTTTATTTTTAGGCATTGTAAAGAAATAAAGTGTACAGAATTGGCGAAGTTATTTTGTTCTTTTTCAAGGCGTAAATGAGGCGAATTGCCTTAGCTATTTAACGATTTTACAACGCAGAAAAAGGGCAAAAGAACAAGCAAAAATGGATAGGTTATTTATTTACAATGCCTTAGTTGCTTTTATGGAATAAAGCAACGGAAATAAATTTTCCTTTTGCACAAACATTCCGTCTGCAGTTTCCTCCATTTCCGGCAAAATATTATAAGGCGATTTTTCAAATTCGCGCAAAAATTCAATATGCAATCCGGCCGCAGCCAACGCCGAAACAACTTCGCCCAAACCGTGATTCCAGCCATATTCTTTACTTATAATATCAGCATCTTTATTGGTGTAAGTTCCTTTATATTCCTCGTAAATAACTTCGCTATTTTGGTAAGGATAAATGAGTTTTGGCGGCGTTTGCAAATAATCGAACATCCAAACAATCGGGTGAAATTCAATCAAATAAAACACGCCGCCGTTGTTGAGTTTCTCGGCAATAATTTCTCCCCAAGTTTGTAAATTGGGCAACCAACCAATAACGCCGTAAGAGGCGAAAACAATATCAAACTTTCCTTTCACATTTTTTGGAACGTCATACAAATTGCTTTCAATAAAAATGGCGTCCAAACCCAATGCGTCATTTAACAATTTCGCGTTTTTTATGCCTTCATTGGAAATATCAATCCCAGTACATTTAGCTCCCAGCCTACTCCAACTCAGTGTATCTTGTCCGAAATGACATTGCAAATGCAGCAAAGTTTTACCTTTTACATTGCCCAATTCCTCCAATTCAACAGCGTTTAAAGATGTTTTTCCTTTTTTAAAGCCATCAACATCATAAAAATCTGATTTGATATGAACGCTAACTTTTTTGTTCCAGGTATCTTTATTTATTTCAAAATATTTTTGATTTTTGTTTTCCATAAAACACGATTTAAACTTTTATAATTTGATAAAAATAAGCAATCCCAACCAAACTATTGGAATGGATTCCACCCAAAAACTGGTATAATATCGAGATTTATTTGGCGATGAAAACCACAAGAAAAGTGAGGTAATGATTGAAACTAAAATCACAACCAGCAATCCGAAATACGTAAAATTTTCTTTAAATATTTCCATCAAAATAAAACCAAACAGCAACAAAATTCCCAAAACCTTTGAGAAATTTACGCCCAAAATTTGCGGCAATGTTTTTAACGATTTAGCATCTGCGGCAATATCGCGAATATCAAAAGGAATGGTGATTGCCAACAAAATTAAAATCCGCTGCAAAAACTCCAGATAAACTGCCGAAGTAAATTGGTAATTTGCTTCATACAATGGAAAAAACACCGAAATACCTGCCCAAGCTATCGCAATACTAAAAATTTTTATCATTGGAAAATTACGAAATGAAACCTCCAACTTTCCAATTTTAAATAATGGAATTGCATAAAAAAAAGTCATAAACGCAAAAGGAAAAAGGATTAAAAGCGATTTCAAATTAAAATCAGTAAACAAGGAAATAGCTCCCAATCCCAAAATCGACAAAATCAGCAATATCAATATTTCTTTGATATTCATAAAAAGCCAGTCCTTAAACCAATTCAACCTGTTGTTTTTTATTTCATAAAACCGAATAAAATTATAGGAAATCAATATGGAAAAAGCTACAAATAAGGGCGTTAAATTGTTGGAAATCCCAAAATTTATCAGCGTAATTTTTGTCATTGAAAATCCGGCCAAAGCAACGTGGATATTGCTATAAATATAAAAATCAACTATTTTTTTAAACAAGCGCATTTTACAAAAGTACATAATTGCCATAAGAGTGAATTTCTTGGTTAACAAAATATTATAATTAAGTAATATGAATGGCAGTGCTTTCTGGAATTTTCATTAAATTTGGGAGCATTAAATAAAAAAATACCAAACCATAAATGAGAACAGATTCCTTTGTTTTAAGACATATTGGACCTCGAGAAGATGAGGTGAAAGAAATGATTGCCACCATTGGTGTTCAATCGTTAGATGAATTAATTGACAAAACAATACCAACAGATATTCGATTGGCCAACGAATTGAATTTGCCAAAAGCGATGAGTGAATTTGAGTATTTAACACACATTCAAAAACTTGCCAGCAAAAACAAATTGTTTAAAAACTATATTGGTTTGGGTTATCATCCAACTATTTTACCGGGCGTTATACAAAGAAATATTTTAGAGAACCCGGGTTGGTACACTTCTTACACGCCTTATCAGGCCGAAATTTCGCAAGGAAGATTGGAAGCTTTGATCATTTACCAAACAATGATCACCGATTTAACAGGTTTAAAAATAGCCAATGCTTCATTGTTAGATGAAGGCACCGCGGCAGCAGAAGCCATGTTAATGCTATTTCATTCAAGATCACGAGAACAAATAAAAGCAAATGCCTCAAAATTCTTTGTTTCTGATGAGGTATTAACACAAACAATAGATGTTTTAAAAACACGATCTATTCCATTGGGAATTGAACTTGTGTTTGGAGATCACGAAAAATTTGAATTTACCCAAGAAATTTTTGGGGCGCTCATTCAATATCCTGGAAAAAGCGGACAAATTTATGACTATACTACCTTTGTTGAAAAAGCAAAAGCTGTTGAGGCAAAAATTGCCGTAGCAGCAGATTTATTGAGTTTGTCACTGCTAACGCCTCCTGGTGAATGGGGCGCAGATGTGGTGGTTGGAACCACACAACGCTTTGGAATTCCGATGGGTTATGGCGGTCCGCACGCAGGTTATTTTGCAACGAAGGAAGAATATAAACGCAATTTGCCGGGACGAATTATCGGCGTTTCTGTAGATAAAAACGGGAATCGTGCTTTGCGGATGGCTTTACAAACCAGAGAACAACACATAAAACGTGAAAAAGCAACTTCAAATATATGCACCGCACAGGTTTTATTGGCTGTAATGGCAGGTATGTACGGCGTTTACCACGGATCAAAAGGCATAAAATACATTGCCACCAACATTCAAAACTTGGCTTCAACTTTAAATAAAGGTTTAAAAGATCTTGGCCTAAAACAATTAAACAGCACTTATTTTGACACATTGCTTGTTGAAGTTTCAAATACTGCCAAGGTGAAAGAAATTTCAGAAAAAAATGAAATAAACTTTTATTATCCTTCAAAAAACTTAGTTGGAATTTCTGTAAATGAAACAACCAATTTAGAAGATATCAATGAAATACTTGCTATCTTGGCTGAAGCGGAAGGCAAAAAAGCGGTTATTTTAAACACCATTTCTGAAACTGCCATTCAAACAAAATTCGCAAGAACTTCTTCATTTATGGAAAATGAAGTTTTTGAAAATTACCATTCAGAAACCGAAATGATGCGTTTTATCAAAAGGTTGGAAAGAAAAGATATTTCATTAACACATTCTATGATTTCCTTGGGCTCTTGCACGATGAAATTAAATGCCGCTTCTGAAATGTTTCCAATAAGTTCTCCAAGCTGGGGAAATATGCATCCTTTTGTACCAATTGAACAAGCACAAGGTTATCAAGAAGTCATTAAAGGTTTGGAAGAATCACTGAATGAAATTACCGGTTTTTATGCCACATCATTGCAACCAAATTCAGGCGCGCAAGGTGAATACGCCGGATTAATGGTCATAAAAGCATTCCACGAATCTAATGGTGACAGTCATAGAAATATTTGTTTAATTCCTTCATCTGCACACGGAACAAATCCTGCATCGGCAGTAATGGCCGGCTTTAAGGTAATTGTGACCAAAACAAATGAGCATGGAAATATTGATGTAGATGATATTAGAGAAAAGGCTTTATTGTACAAAGACAATTTGGCTGCTTTGATGGTCACTTATCCTTCTACCCACGGCGTTTTTGAAAGTTCCATTAAAGAAATTACGAAAATTATTCACGAAAATGGCGGACAAGTTTATATGGATGGCGCCAATATGAACGCCCAAGTTGGCTTGACAAATCCGGCCACCATTGGTGCTGATGTTTGCCATTTAAATTTACACAAAACTTTCGCAATTCCTCACGGAGGCGGAGGTCCGGGTGTTGGACCAATTTGTGTTGTGAAACATCTTGCGCCATTTTTACCTTCAAACCCAATAGTTAAAACTGGCGGTGAACAAGGAATTACGGGTGTTTCATCAGCACCTTGGGGTTCGGCGTTGGTTTTGCTGATTTCTTACAGCTACATAAAAATGTTGGGTTCAAACGGATTGAAACAGGCAACCATTTACGCTATTTTGAATGCCAACTATATGAAATCGAGGTTAGAGAAACATTTTAAAATATTATATACCGGAGAAAATGGATTTTCAGCACACGAAATGATTGTGGACTTTAGAGATTATAAAAACTTTGGAGCCGATGTTACGGATATTTCAAAACGATTGATGGATTATGGTTTTCACGCACCAACACTTTCGTTTCCGGTTCACGACACTTTAATGATTGAGCCAACAGAAAGTGAAGGCAAACAAGAATTGGATCGTTTTTGCGACACGCTTATCAGCATAAAAAGTGAAATTATGGACAATGATGGCATTTTAATTCCATTGTTAAAAAACGCGCCACATACCGAAAGTGTAATCACGGCGAACGAATGGAATAATTCTTACACCCGTGAACAGGCGGCTTTTCCGCTTCCTCATATTAGAGAAAATAAATTTTGGCCATCTGTGGCCAGAGTAAATGATGCTTTGGGCGACAGAAACTTAGTTTGTTCCTGCAATCCTATTGAGAATTATATGGAAAAATAAAAAAGACACACTGTTTAAAATTAAAAAAGTCTCGAGAAATCTCGAGACTTTTTATTTCTGATTGCATCCATAAAAGCAATAATATTTGTAGTCCCCACAACTGTAGTATATTACCTAAGCTTTTATATTTTAATCAATCAGAATATTTACTTCAAAAAAAAAAAATTAAAGAATTTGTCGTCCCCACAACTGTAGTATCATCTTTAATTCCAGTAAATATAACTGTTATACTTCAAAAATATTGTCTGAATTTATTTTATTTTAGATATTTGCTTCAACATTAAAAATTTTAATGCTTCATTTCCCTTTACGAAAACATTATAGTAAAAAAAATAGTGGTTTGTTTAATTACTACAATGCAAAATGGTATTTTTGCAATTCGACTTAAACTTATATTTTTTATAAATGAAAAAAATAACGAAAGAAACCTATATCAATTGGTATAAAGACATGCTGTTTTGGAGAAAATTCGAAGATAAATTGGCGGCACTTTATATTCAGCAAAAAGTACGGGGTTTTCTGCATTTATATAATGGACAAGAAGCTGTTTTAGCAGGCGCTTTACACGCCATGAAAAAAAATGACAAAATGATTACGGCATACAGAAATCACGTTCAACCTATTGGATTGGGTGTTGACCCTAAAAGAATAATGGCTGAATTGATGGGAAAAGACACCGGAACTTCTCGTGGAATGGGTGGTTCTATGCACATATTTTCACCGGAACATAATTTTTACGGTGGCCACGGAATTGTGGGCGGTCAAATACCGTTAGGCGCAGGTTTGGCTTTTGCCGATAAATATTTTGGAAGGGATGGTGTTACCTTAACTTATTTTGGTGATGGAGCGGCTAGACAAGGTTCTTTGCATGAAACATTTAATATGGCCATAAACTGGAAACTCCCAGTAGTTTTTATCTGTGAAAACAACGGTTATGCTATGGGAACTTCCGTTAGCAGAACTTCCAACCACGAAGATATTTGGAAGCTTGGTTTGGGTTATGAAATGCCTTGCGGACCAGTAGACGGAATGAATCCGGTTAAAGTGGCTGAAGCCATGGAAGAAGCCATTGAGCGCGCCAGAAGAGGTGACGGACCAACGTTGCTCGACATAAAAACGTACCGATATAGAGGACACTCCATGAGTGATGCCCAAAAATACAGAACCAAGGAAGAAGTGGACGAGTATCGTAAAATTGACCCAATTTCTCAAGTATTGGCGGTTATAAAAGAGAAAAAATACGCAACGGACAAAGAAATTAAAGCTTGGGATCAGGAAGTAAAATATAAAGTGGAAGAATGTCAAAAATTTGCTGAGGAATCTCCATATCCGGAAAAGCAACTTTTATATGATATTGTTTACGAACAAAAAGATTATCCGTTTTTAAAACATAGATAAATGGCAGAAATTATAACAATGCCACGTTTAAGTGATACAATGACTGAAGGAGTTGTGGCGCAGTGGTTAAAGAAAGTTGGCGATAAAATTTCAGAAGGCGATATTTTGGCCGAAATTGAAACCGATAAAGCAACAATGGAATTTGAATCCTTTAATGAAGGCACGCTTTTATATATCGGATTAAAAGATGGTGAAAGTGCTCCGGTAGATTCATTATTGGCCATTATAGGCGAAGAAGGTGAAGATATTGACGCTATTATAAAAGAATTTAAAGCTGCTGTACCAAGCGGAAGTAAAGCTCCTGAAGTAGCAAAAGCACCAGAATCACCAAAAGTACCAGAAAAGGCTGCTGTGATTGCTGAACCCGTTAAAGTTGCAGAAACTGCACAAGCGCCAGTTACGGCTAATGACTCGTCTGGAAGGGTGATTGCATCGCCTTTGGCTAAAAAAATAGCGGAAGAAAAAGGAATCAATCTAAATACCGTTTCAGGAACCGGTGAAGGCGGACGCATTGTAAAATCTGATGTTGAAAATTATGTACCAGCAACAGTTTCTGCTACTGCCACAGTTTCTGCACCGATTGTTTCAGGAACAGAAAGTTTTGAAGAAACGCCAAATTCTCAAATGCGTAAAACCATTGCACGCAGATTGGCCGAATCTAAATTTACAGCGCCTCATTATTATTTAATGCTGGAGATCAATATGGACAACGCCATTGAATCTCGCAAATTGATTAATGAATTGCCAGATACCAAAGTATCTTTCAATGATATCGTGGTGAAAGCAAGCGCTATTGCTTTGAAAAAACATCCTAAAGTTAATTCACAATGGTTTGACGACAGAACACGCGTAAACCACCACGTGAATGTTGGTGTTGCTGTTGCCGTTGAAGACGGATTGGTTGTGCCAGTGATTCGTTTTACCGATCAGAAATCAATGACGCAGATTGGTGCTGAAGTAAAAGATATGGCAGGAAGAGCTAAAACCAAAAAATTAACGCCCGCAGAAATGGAAGGAAGCACTTTTACGGTTTCTAACCTTGGGATGTTTGGCATTTCAGAATTTACTTCTATTATCAATCAGCCAAACTCAGCAATTTTATCAGTAGGCGCAATTATTCAAAAACCAGTTGTTAAAAATGGTGAAATTGTAATTGGCAATACCATGAAAGTTACCTTGGCTTGTGATCACAGAACAGTTGACGGTGCCACCGGATCTGCATTTTTACAAACTTTAAAGCATTTTATTGAAAATCCGGTAACGATGTTAGCTTAAAAAATATAGCATACCCATAATTTTAAAAAACCCATTGCACTTGCAATGGGTTTTTTCATTTACGTACAAATTGTAATTATTTCCAAAAAAAACTAAATTATTCAGCCGTTTTTGGATCAATAATTGTTGCAACTTCACTTACTGAATTTGCCGGAAACCCACCTTGTTTGGCATGTTCACGAACCA
Source organism: Bacteroidetes bacterium HGW-Bacteroidetes-3 (assembly GCA_002842505.1). Classification (GTDB taxonomy): domain Bacteria; phylum Bacteroidota; class Bacteroidia; order Flavobacteriales; family Flavobacteriaceae; genus Lutibacter. The sequence goes on from PHDE01000015.1 coordinate 26,897, forward strand.
TTTCTTCATTTGGAGCAAGATAAACACAATAAATTTTATCTTTGGTGACGTAACTATGTACCCATTGAATTTCTGAACCCATTTTTTCCAATACGCCACAAGAAGTTTGTGAAATGGCCTTCAATTCTTCCGCAGTTAATTTACCTGCATTTGGAATCTCTCGCTCAATGACATACATGTGTTGATTTTCCTTTAAAGCTTCTGGCCTTAACATAGCTGAGGATGGTTTTTCATTAGTGGTGCAATTAATAACAAGCAACGCAATAATGAAAATCAATAGAACTTTTGAAATCTTCATAATTAAATATTTTTAGTTAATAGCTTAACTAAAGTACTAAATATTAGTTAGATAACCTAACATTTATTTTTCAAAAAATAAATTATTGAGAAACAATCATTCCCTTCAATGACCAAAGAATAGCAAGCACATCTTTTTTGGTGGCTTCATCTATCGAATTTTTATCCAAGGCAGCAAAAATATCGTCAATAGCATGCATATATTCAGCCGGACTTATATTCATGCCTTTATGGGCTGTTACCATGTCCCTTCCTGTATATATTGGCGGCCCGCCACTGCCGGCGCTAAAAAACTCAATCGTATGCTGTTTAATGACAGCCAATTTTTCAGGTTGATCTTTTAAAGGTAAAAATCTGGCATTTACGGCAGGGTTATTCATGTGCGCTTCCACAGTGTCATCAACAATATTTGAGATGCCATCTCTTCCTCCCAATCTTTCATAAAGTGATTTAGTCATAATATTTGATTTTTAAGTTAGTAGTAGTCTCTAAAATTATTTTATGCCCATTTTAATTAAACGGAACATAAAATATCATTTTTTTTATTAATTATTCGGTTTTATATTCTGATTCACCCTAAAAAAATTAGTGGGATCATATTTCATTTTAATATTTGTCAAACGGTCATAATTGTGCTTATAACTTGCTTTCACGCGTTCTTGTCCTTCATCCATCATGAAATTTGAATAAGCACCACCGGAAGAATATGGATGCAATGCTTCCCAATAATCTTTACACCAGTTTGTGATTTTATCTGAATCTTCAGGGTTTGGTGAAACACCAACAATAACGCCTGCATATTTTGCGTCGCGATAAGCCCAAGGCGTTTCATCTTTGCCAACGCTGTTGGCTGCACCACTTATTGGATATAAATGCATTTGGGAAAGCGGGGTAGGAATTTTTGATCCGAATTTCAAATGTTGCGCCCTAACTTCGGGTCCCAATTCATTAAAAAAGTCAGCCCTCCAATACCATTGCAACCCTGAAGGAAATAATCCGTCAAATAATGTTTGAATAGCCGGATATGGCATTTCGCCCAAATGTTCAAATATTGGATTCATATCCAAAATTGGCTTAAATATTTCTTGTGATTTTGACAAATCGCCCACATAACACCAAACGATTCCACAGAATTGTTTGTTATGTAGATGTTCTGGAAACGGAGGCCCCGGAATAACCATAGTCGCTATAAAACCATTTAATTCATCTGGAGCATTATCAATAAATTTATGGTACCATTCCATTATTTCCTCCGTTTTATCGATAGGCCATAAAGTTGGGCCTCCAAAAACAGTTTTTACCGGATGCGCTTGAAATTTAAAAGAGGTTACAATTCCGAAGTTTCCTCCACCACCACGAATAGCCCAGAATAAATCGGTATTTTGTTTGGCACTTACAGTCACAAAACTTCCATCTGCCAAAACTATATCAGCTTCCAATAAATTATCAATTGTAAGTCCGTATTTACGTGATAAATGCCCAACACCACCTCCAAGTGTTAATCCTCCTACTCCTGTTGTAGAAATGATGCCTGCAGGAACAGCCAATCCAAATGGATGTGTAGCATGGTCAACTTCTCCCCAAAGATTTCCTCCTCCAACTCTAACTGTATTATTGGAAGTGTCTACACGAACAAATTTAATTCCTGATAAATCAATGACCAATCCTTCATCACAAATACCTAAACCCCCACCATTGTGTCCGCCGCCTCTAACGGCAACCAACAAATTATTTTCCCTGCCAAAATTAACTGATGCAATAACATCCGCAACATCCACGCATTTTACTATTAATCCGGGATGTTTATTTATCATTGCATTGTACACTTTACGTGCACTATTGAACTCTGGATCTTTCGGAAAAATTAATTCACCCTTAATTTGAGCGGCAAATTCTTCAATTATTGAAGTGCCTAAATCTTTTACTGGATTTTTCATGTTTGCTTGATTTTTGGTTAGTTATAATTTACTATTTAGAAATAATGATTCCATTTAAAGACCATAAATGTCCAATACCTTTTTTTTGTTGATGCATCAATTCCATTTTTATCTAAAGCGGCAAAAATATCGTCCATTACATATATATTCAGTTGGACTAATATTCATGTTTATATGGGCAGAAAGCATATCTTTTCCTTAATATTCAACCCAACTACCACTGATGGTAATAAAAAATTTACTTTGTGTTGTTTAATAGTTGCTAAAAGTTCAGGCTTCTCTTTTAAAGGCAAAAATCTAGCATTAATGGCCGGATTGCTTATACGTTGTTGCACGGTATTATCAACTATTTTTGAAATACCTTTATCACCTCCTAATCGCTCGAAAAGTGATTGATTCATTATTGATATTTTTTAGTTAGTAACCAAATGTATTAAAAGCTAGCTAAAAATATAGCTAGATTTCGTTCAAAAAACGATAAATTTAGACCACTACTAAATTCTGAGGGAATTTAAATGATATGTTGTTGCAAATATTTTGAAGGAAGAATACCATATTTATCCATAAAACATTTTGAGAAGTAGGCCTGACTATTAAACCCAGTTTCATAAGCAATTTCCGAAATATTTCCTTTCTGTTTATGTAATAAGTCAAGTGCTTTGTGTAATCTGAATTCACGCAAAAAGTTGTTGGCAGATTTCCCTGTCAATTTAACCAATTTTCTATAAAGCTGTGACTTACTTAACCCCATGTCTTTACTAAAATCAGCAACATTAAAATTCGGTTTATTCCAATTACTATCAATGAAATCAATTAATTGAGTGAGAAAATTCTCTTCAGAAGGTCTAATTAATCTAATTATATTTTCATCAATTATTAAATTTCTGTTTTCACTTTCATATAACTCTTTAACTTCTGAAGAAATAACTAACTCACCTTCTACAAACTCACACATTCTAGTTGCAAGTGTTATTACTTCCTCAAAAAAAGTGCCTTTTTCGGTTACAGGAATTCCTGAACTTAAAGCTATTTTTAGCATTCTGTAAGTTGAATCAAAATTAGGCGTTACATATTTAAACTTTTGTTGAATATTTAATGCACTGGAAACTGCACTTGTAACAGATTTAAAAGAAACTAAATAACTGTTATTATCTTTTTTTACCAAACTTCCGTTAAATTTTTTCAACGTTTTTGCGACGCTATGATGAAATTTTTGACTAAAAATACCAAATTGATTTGCCTCAAGTCTATTCAAATAATTACTTGTTTCTATTACCATGATAACTCTAAAAGCAGGGTCATTTATAATATTTAATTCTGTGTTTTGTGCTTTTGCAGGATCTTCTATTCGACCTAAAAATGATTCAACAATTCTATCATCAACCTCAATTATTCTGTGTGGAACCTCACCATGTGCAAAGTCATGCATTTCTTTTATAGCCGTTTTATTTGGTGCTTCAATTAAACAAAAAGCTGTTTTTCTTTTTTCATCAAACCAATACGTAAGCCCTCTGCAGCCAAACTTATGCTCCACTTTTAAATCTTGTTGGTGCAATTGCGCTACGTTTTCTGCCGTAACGGTTTCAGATACATCATGGCGATCCATATATATAGGCATACTGACAGTTTTAATATGCAATATAGTAATTATTTACAAATAATACATTATAACAAATTATATACCAGTACAATAGCCTATTTCATTTTGGATTAATACAAGGCTATAAACAGAAAAAATCCCCAACTTTCGTTGAGGATTTTTAATATTTTAATGCTGCTAATTATTTACTGAATTTAGCGTATTTGGTTTTGAACTTATCAATACGTCCTGCAGTATCAACCATTTTAGTTTTACCTGTGTAATATGGATGAGAAGTTCTTGAAATCTCTAATTTTACCAAAGGGTATTCAACACCATCTACTTCAAGAGTTTCTCTAGTGTTTACTGTTGAACGAGTCAAAAACACATCTTCATTTGACATATCTTTAAATGCTACCATTCTATAATTTTCTGGGTGTATACCTTTTTTCATCGTAAACTCGTTTTAAATGTAATTTTATTTTTAAGACTGCAAATTTAAGTATATTTTTGAAACTTCAAACAAATAATTTATTTTATTTACATAAAAAATTCATAAAACGCCCTTTTTAGTTATGTCCTACAAATCATTTTTTAGTTTTTTTATATTCATTGCCATTTTCTCTTGTAAAAGTGAACATAAATTTATTATAAATGCACCAAAAAAAATTCAGACAAATAAGGAATTGACCATTTCTGTTTCAGAAAAAAATAATCAACCAATTGATTCCGTCCAGTTTTATATAGATGACAAAAAAATTAAAAGTGATGCTAACACTGCCGCGTTAAAAATTAACGATTATAAATTAGGGAAACATGTAGTAACCGCTATTGTTTTTTATGAAAATAAGACAAAGAAAGTTACAGAACCTGTTTATTTTTTGGCCGATTCGCCTCCCGAAATTTATACCTATAAAATTATAAATACCTATCCGCACGATAAAGGAGCCTACACGCAAGGTTTGGAATATTTAAACGGCTTTTTATATGAAGGAACCGGAAAAAAAGGAAGTTCTTCTATCAGAAAAGTGGATTTAAAAACAGGTAAAGTCCTGCAGCAAAAAGATTTGGATGCCCAATATTTTGGGGAAGGAATCACTATTTTTAATAATAAATTGTACCAACTTACTTGGCAAGCAGGCATTGGCTTTGTATATGATTTAAACACGTTTGAGCAAGAAAAAACTTTTAATTACACCAAAAGCAGGGAAGGTTGGGGATTGACACATAACGGCGAAAAATTAATTAAAACTGACGGTACGGAATATATTTGGTTTTTGAATCCGGAAACGCTGGTGGAGGAAAGTTATATTGAAGTTTATACCAATGAGCGCAAAGTGGAAAAACTGAATGAACTGGAATTTGTAAACGGATTGATTTATGCCAATATTTGGCAGCAAAATACCATTTTAATCGTGAACCCAAACAATGGAAAAGTGGAGGGTGTCGCCAATTTAACTTCCTTAAAAACCATTATTGAAAAAGAACAAAAATTGGATGATGCCGATGAAGTGCTTAACGGAATTGCTTTCGACAAAGAAAACAACCGACTTTTTGTGACCGGAAAACATTGGAGCAAGTTGTATGAAATTGAGTTGATTAAAAAATAATGTTCTTCAAATTATTTTTACATTTACAAAAACAACCTGAATGCGTTATTATCTAACTTTTCTATGTGCTTTAATGTTGATCATCTTTTCCTCGTGTAGAAAAGATTTTTCGACGGAGTTGAGTTCGGGAAAACTAACTTTTTCAAAAGATACGGTTTATTTGGACACCGTTTTTACCAATATTGGCTCAAGCACCTACAATTTAAAGGTTTACAACAAAAGCAATAAAAATATTTCCATTCCGTCTATTGCGCTTGGACGGGGAGAAAGTTCATTTTACAGGTTAAATGTGGACGGAATTCCAGGCAAGATTTTTGAAAATGTGGAAATTTTGGCCAAAGACAGTCTGTTTATTTTTATTGAAACAACTATCAATTATAGTCAGGTTACCAATCCAATTTATACAGATGAAATTGTTTTTGACAATGGCGAAAATTTACAGGATGTTAAATTGGTGACTTTGGTTAAAGATGCCTATTTTTTGTTTCCTTCAAAAGATGCAAATGGTTTTATTGAAACAATTTCTGTTGGAAAAACAATTGACGGCGAAGATTTAAAAGTAAACGGCTTTTATTTGGATGGCAATACCACTTTCACCAATGAAAAACCTTATGTAATTTATGGTTATTGCGCCGTTCCATCAACCAAAACACTGACTATTGAAGCTGGCGCAAAAATTCATTTTCATGCAAATTCGGGATTGGTGGTTTCCAAAAACGCTACATTAATTGTTAACGGCGAATTAAATAAT
>PHDE01000201.1 GCA_002842505.1 Bacteroidetes bacterium HGW-Bacteroidetes-3
TTGTCATTCCGAGGTACGAGGAATCTCATTATGCTATGCTATTTGATGTGATTCCTCCTTTGTCGGAATGACAAATATTTCCTTAACTTAATGACATTGGGGTTAAGGGTGTGTTTTTCTTTTAAAAGCATAAACGATTTAACAGTTAAACGATTAAACGCCTAAACAAATAAACAACAAATGAGAACAGTCATTCAAAGAGTTTCAAGAGCATCGGTAACCATTGACGAAATTAAAGTCAGTGAAATTAATGAGGGATTGCTTATTTTATTGGGCATTGAAGAACTCGACACTAATACTGATATTGAATGGCTCACCAAAAAAATTGCCAATCTTCGCATATTTAATGATGAAAACGGCGTGATGAATAAATCGTTGTTGGACATTAATGGAGAAGCCATTGTGGTAAGCCAGTTTACTTTGCACGCCAGCACCAAAAAAGGGAATCGGCCTTCTTATATTTACGCCGCAAAACCTGAAATTGCGATTCCTTTATATGAACAGTTTATTGCAGAATTGGAAATTCTTCTACATAAAAAAGTGGGAACCGGCCAATTTGGTGCCGATATGAAAGTGGAACTTCTTAATGACGGCCCGGTAACAATTATCATCGATTCAAAAAATAGAGATTAGGTTGATTTTAACAATTATTTTTTTAGCTTTGTTTGAAATTTCCTCACATGAAAAAAATTGCCACACTTACTTTTCTTTTTTTTAATTTTTTCAGCTACGCACAGGATTTTGATTTTAGCAGCCTTTCAATTCCGGAAAATCTAAAAGAAGATGCAAATTCGGTTATTAGATTTGAAAATTTAGCGATTGAGATTAAATCTCAAAGAGAAATGACCATCAGTTATCAAACGGCCATTACTGTTTATAACGAATTGGGAAATGAGCACGCAAATTTCATCATCCAATATGATAAAAGAAGAACCATAAATAATGTAAAGGCAACGGTATATGACAGCAAAGGAGCTATAGTTAAAAAAATAAAAAAGGGTGATTTTAGGGATTATAGCGCGTATGACGGAATTTCATTATTTAATGACAGCAGATTAATACATTATAAATATACGCCAATAGCTTATCCATTTACGATATATTATGAGTATGAAATTAACACTTCAAATACGGCTTTTATCCCTAGCTGGATTCTAAATGGCAGTTATTCCCAGAGCGTTAAATCGGCTAAATTTTCGGTAAAATATCCTTCTTACATTACGCTTTTTAAATCTGAGGAAAATTTTAAAGATTTCGAAATTACGAAAACTGAAGAGTTGGGATTTTTATCCTATGAAATTAAAGATCTTCCTGCTTTAAAGTGGGAACCTTATACTCCTGCTTTGTTTGAATTTCTTCCAACTGTAAAAATAGGAATCGATAAATTTAATTTGGAAGGTGTTGATGGTGAGGCGTTAAATTGGAAAGAATTTGGAAAATGGTATTACGATAATCTAATTCAAAACACCCTTGAATTGCCTGAAGCCACAAAACTTAAAATAAAAAGCCTGACCGCCAGTACTTCTGATCCTGTGGAAAAAGCAAAAATAGTTTACAAGTATGTTCAGGACAAAGTGCGCTACATCAGTGTTCAGGTTGGAATTGGCGGCTATAAACCGATGTTGGCAAGTGATGTGGACAAATTAGGTTATGGAGATTGTAAAGCGCTTACAAATTATACTTCGGCACTTTTAAAGGAAGTTGGCGTTGCCTCATACCACACTTTAATATATGGCGGAGAAAAAAGAAATTTAAATCAAAATATTGCTTCACCACAGGGAAATCATATGATTTTATATGTTCCAATCGCCAATCAAGATATTTGGTTGGAATGCACAAGCCAAAAAGACCCATTTGCTGAAATTGCCGGTTTTACGGATGATAGGGACGCATTGGTTTTATCGCCTGATGGAGGTCTAATAAAACACACCAAACTATACAAAACAGAAGACAATCTTCAATATACAAAAGGAAATATAACCATTGACGGCGAAGGCAATATAAATGCTGATGTTTATATTGAATCAACAGGAACACAGTACAGTGATAATTTATTGAATAATGATGGGAAAAGCCAGAAAGAACTTGATATGATATTTAAAAAATATTTGTCCAACATTAACAATATAAAGTTTTCAAAAACAGAAGTTCTCAACAATAAAGAAGCGTTCAGATTTGAGGAAAACTTAGCGTTTACCGCCACCAATTACGGGATTTTAAGCGGCACGCAACTATTAATTCCCATAAATGCCTTTAACAACGGCAGCACTGTGCCTCCACGAGTAAGGAACCGGAAATTGCCTTTTGAGATTTCCAAAAATTTTCTGGATATTGATGAAGTTAAAATTTCCCTTCCGAAGCAATTAAAGATTGAATATGTACCCGAGAAAGTTGAGTTAAACACAAAATTCGGAACTTATTCAATTGAAATGATCAAAATTGATGATTATTCTTATCTCTTCAAAAGAAAATTAAAAATTGAAGCCGGTAACTATCAAAAAGAAGATTATGAATCCTTTAGGGATTTCAGAAAAGAAATTGCAAAACACGATAACTCAAAAATTATATTAATCAAGTAAAAAAATAACGATGAAAAAGATTTTAATTGCCCTGTTTTTAATCTTAATGGCCAATCAACTATTTGCGCAAGATTATAAGTATGGAAAAGTGTCAAAAGAAGAACTGGAAGAAAAATATTGCCCGCTTGATTCTTCGGCAAATGCTGCGGTGCTTTATAAAAAAAGAAAAACATTTTTTGATTACAAGCAAGATGTAGGTTTTGAAGTAGTGACTGAAATTCATGAAAGAATAAAAATATACAATAAAGAGGGTTTTGACTGGGCAACAAAAAAAATAGATTATTATAATTCAACGCAGGCCAGAGAAAAAATTATTGGCTTAAAAGCAACGACTTATAACCTTGAGAACAGCAAAATTATTGAAACCGATTTAAATAAAAAGGAAGTTTTCGATCAAGAAAGCAACAAATATTGGTCTGAGCAAAAATTTACCATGCCAAATATTAAAGAAGGCTGTGTTTTGGAATGGACCTATAAAATTATTTCGCCATTTAAAAGAATTGAGGATCTTCAATTTCAATATGAAATTCCCGTTAAAAAAATTGAGGCTCAAATAGAAATTCCGGAATACTTTATTTACAACAAAAGATATAAAGGCTATTATCCGATTGAAGCGAAAGTAGAAAACAAGAATACCGTAATTAACTTAATTAATAAATCTCGTGTAGGTGATGGTTATGGCTCTCCATCTTCAATGCCTACCGTTACACAAACCAGAATAGATCTTATCACTAAAATAGAATCTTACGAAGTAACCAATATTCCGGCTATAATTGAAGAAGCTTATGTGAACAATTTAGACAATTATAAAACAGCTATTCAATATGAATATGCTGAATTACATTGGCCTAATGACCCCATTAAATATTATGCAACAAGTTGGGAAAATGTTGTGAAAACAATTTATAATGATTATGATTTTAGTTCTGAAATTTATAAATCAAATCATTTTATGGATGATTTGAATTTGGTTTTGGCGGCTTCCTCATCCGATTCACAAAAAATTTCAGGCATTCTTGAATTGGCAAAAAGTAAAATTAAATGGAATCATTACAATGGTTTGTCAAAATTTAACGGAACAAAAAAAGCCTATAAAGAAGGTATTGGGAATGTTGCCGACATCAATTTAAATTTGGTTTCCATGCTTAACAAAGCTGGCTTTAAGGCGAGCCCTGTAATTTTAAGCACCAAATCTAACGGAATTCCGCTTTTCCCTACTATAAATGGTTTTAACTATGTGATTGCTGCCGTTGAAATTGACAATAATTTGATTTTATTGGACGCCACCGAAGAATATAGTATTCCAAATGTATTGCCGTCAAGGGTTTTAAACTGGCAAGGAAGAATATTGAGAGAAAACGGGAGTTCAGAATCGGTGGTTTTAACACCAAGCAAATTGTCTGAAACAAGTTCAAAAATGAGTATTTCTATTAACGATCAAGGCGTAATTGAGGGATTAAAAAGAACCCAATTCAGCGAATTGTATGCTCTAAACTATAGAAATAAGTATGCGAAAATAAAGGAAGATGATGTTATTTTAAAAGTTGAGGCTGAAAATGGCGCCATTGAAATTTCAGATTTTAGAATAGCCAATAAAAGTGAAATTTACAAACCAATTACCGAAATGTATAAATTTTCTTCAGAAGATTTATCAGAGAAAATAGGGGATAAAATTTATTTCAAGCCTTTATTTTTTGATGCTATGACAGAGAATCCATTTAAATTGGAAAAAAGAGATTATCCAATAGATTTCGACACGCCATTTTTAGTCGACAATAAGGTAAGTATTCAAATTCCCGCGGGATATGAAGTTGAATCTGTTCCTGAAAATATTGCAATTGGACTTCGGGAAAATTACGGAACCTACAGATTTAACATAAAAATTGAAAAAAACGTGATTAATATTTATGCAGTATTGCAAATAAACACGGCTATTTTTCCTTCAACAAATTATGAAGAAATAAAAGAGTTTTATAAAATAATCGTAAACAAAAATTTAGAGCAAATTGTGTTGAAAAAGGTATAATCGGATTTGTAAAAAATATATAAAAACAGATTTATTAAGGAAAAGGATCTATTTTTTAACAGTATTGTACTACTTTTAAGGGTTCTTCTAAATTACAAAAAATGAAACGAGCATAACAAATTTTGATACACAAGGAAATGATTAATAGCGAACAGTCCCGAATTTTCGGGATTACCGCTAAAAAATAAAATTTAA
>PHDE01000016.1 GCA_002842505.1 Bacteroidetes bacterium HGW-Bacteroidetes-3
TTAGTTCGTTTGCTAAAATATGCGCCAAAGTGGTTTTACCGAGTCCGGGAGGACCGTGAAATAATGTATGATCCAAAGCTTCGTTTCTTAAATTGGCAGCTTTAACAAAAACTTTCAGATTGTCAATCACTTGTTCCTGCCCCGTAAAATCATCAAATGATAAGGGACGCAACTTTTTTTCAACCTCTATGTCTTCAGGTGAAGAAAGATTTTTATCAGGATTCAAGTTTTCATTCATAAAAACAAAGATAATGAAGTAGGATAATTAATAATTAAAAATTAATGATTAATAATTGGAAAGTGTGAAGACAGAGGTCGGAAGTTGGAAGTTGGATGACCGAAGTTAAAAGTTTCAGGTTGCACGTTTCAAGTTTCAGGTTTCAAGTTTTAAGTTTTAAGTTTTAAGTTTTAAGTTTTAAGTTTTAAGTTTTAAGTTTTAAGTTTTAAGTTTTAAGTTCAAAAAATGAAAATTCCCAAAAACTTCATTAAAATGAAGTTTTTGGGAATTTTCAAATAAATTATTTTGAAGATTGAGTACTCCAACTTTTTGATTAAGATTCCTCTTCGCCTTCGTATAAAGGGGTGATTTGGGAAACAAAATCTTCAGGCATTCCCGGTTTGCTGTAATCATAAGGCCAACGATGAACCGCAGGGATTTCTCCCGGCCAGTTTCCGTGAACGTGCTCCACAGGAGTTGTCCATTCCAAGGTATTCGATTTCCAAGGATTTTGCGTGGCCTTTTTGCCTTTATAAATACTGATAAAGAAGTTAGCCAAGAAAATGATTTGCGCTGCTCCGCCTAAAATAGCGAATAGAGTTATTACAATGTTAACATCAGCCACATCATCAAACAACGGAAATGCAGTATTGGCATAATACCTACGCGGCAAACCCGCCAAACCAACAAAATGCATTGGGAAAAACACGCCATAAGCGGCAATCGCCGTGATCCAAAAATGCCAGTAACCTAGTGCCTTATTCATCATTCTGCCGTACATTTTTGGAAACCAATGGTAAACACCGGCAAACATTCCATAAATTGCAGACACGCCCATTACCAAGTGAAAGTGGGCAACCACAAAATAAGTATCGTGCACATTAATGTCCAACGCACTGTCACCAAGAACCAAACCTGTTAAACCTCCAGAAATAAATGTAGAAACAAATCCTATGGAAAAAAGCATCCCTGGATTCATTTGAAGATTTCCTTTCCACAATGTTGTAATCCAGTTAAAAGCCTTTACTGCAGAAGGAATTGCAATTAATAAAGTGGTAAAAGTAAATACAGAACCTAAAAACGGATTCATTCCAGATACGAACATATGATGGCCCCAAACAACTGTCGATAAAAATGCAATGGCTATTATTGAACCAATCATAGCCCTGTAACCAAAAATAGGTTTTCGTGAATTAGTGGCTATAATTTCAGAAACAATACCCATAGCAGGCAATATTACAATATAAACTTCAGGGTGGCCCAAGAACCAAAATAAATGCTCAAACAATACAGGAGAACCACCTTGGTAATGCAATACTTCCCCTTGAATAAATATATCGGATAAATAAAATGAAGTGCCAAAACTTCTGTCGAAAATCAACAATAAAGCAGCAGACAATAATACAGGAAATGAAACCACCCCAATAATGGCTGTCACAAAAAATGCCCAAATAGTTAATGGCAATCTTGTCATTTTCATTCCCACAGTTCTTAAATTAAGGACAGTCACTATATAGTTTAATGCCCCCATTAAAGACGAAGCTATAAATATCGCCATGGAAATCAGCCAAAGTGTCATTCCCAACCCAGATCCAGGAATAGCCTGCGGCAATGCACTTAATGGCGGATAGATTGTCCAGCCAGCAGATGCCGGACCTGCTTCAACAAAAAGCGAAGAAACCATAATGACACTTGACAAAAAGAACAACCAATAGGAAATCATATTTAGAAATCCTGAAGCCATATCACGCGCGCCAATTTGCAACGGAATCAATAAATTACTGAATGTTCCACTTAAACCTGCCGTTAATACGAAGAATACCATAATAGTTCCATGAATAGTCACTATTGCCAAGTAAATATCAGGAGACATAACGCCCCCGTCCTGATGGCTGCCTAAAAATGCTTCAATTAAACTAAAAGAAGTATCGGGCCAAGCAATTTGCAATCGGAACAACATGGACATAAATACACCAATAACGCCCATAAAAATACCAGTAATTAAATACTGTTTTGAAATCATTTTATGGTCAGTGCTAAAAACGTATTTTGTGATAAATGTTTCTTTGTGGTGGTGATCTGACATATTTATCTATTTTTTAGTAGTCTAGTAGTTAATTTTCTTTGATAACTTCAGCAATTGTTTTTTGAGTACTTAACCAACTGTTAAATGCCGCTTCTTCTTGAACAATTATCTTCATTTGCATATTGTAATGTGAAGCACCGCAAATTTTGTTGCAAAGCAGTAAAAAATCAAATTCATAAGGATCTTCTCCTTTTTCAGCCCTAATTTTATTGATTCCTTCAACTTTTGCAATGGTTTTTTCATTAGCTCTCATTTCTTCGGTAGTCATACTTGGCGTGAATGAAAATTGCGTAACCATTCCCGGAACACAGTTCATTTGCGCCCTAAAATGGGGCATAAATGCAGAATGCAACACATCTTGTGAACGGAATTTAAAAATGACTTGTCGGCCCTTTGGTAAATGCAATTCTCTGGTAGGAATATCATCCAAAGAATTTAAATCGGTCATATCGACGCCCATGGTATTGATTCCTTTAATATTGCGAACATTTCCTCTTCCCAATTCATTATCACCACCGGCATAACGTGCTTCCCATTGAAATTGTTTGGCATATAATTCAATAATCAACGGGTTTTCTGCATCAGAAGCATCCATAACATCATTCCAAACTGAAAGTCCGTAAAGCACCAAACCAGCAAGAACAACAGCCGGAACAATGGTCCAAATCATTTCAAGCTTATGGCTATCAGCATAAAATAATGCTTTTCTTCCTTTTATCCCTCGGTATTTAAAAGCAAAATAGAACAGTAAAAATTGCGTTATTGCTTGCACAAATAAAATAAGCACCATGGTAACTATGTACAATTTATCTATGCGGGCACCTTCAACTGAGGCAGATTCAGGCAAAAGAATTACAGCGTATTTCCAAAAAGTAAATATCATCAGCCCATAAAAGAAAATTCCAAAAGCAGCAAATAAAATTCCTTGTGTATTGTTATCCTTTTCAGTGGCAATAACGCTTTTCAAATTAAAAATACTTGCAATTTGCCATATTGCAATGCCAATTATAAAGGCAAGTAAAATATAAAGTAATGCTGTCATATTTTTTTTAGCTAGTTGTTATAGTGGTGTCAAATATAAAAAAAATCCTGAATAATTAAAGTTCAGGACTCTTTTCATTGTGTTTTTTATATATTAATAGTGAAAATGTTCACTTTCTTTTATAAATGGATTTCCTTTGGCATTTAAAGGTGATTTTGTAAGCGCATTAAATACCACATAAATAAATAATCCTAAAAAGAATAGTATTGAACTAATTTCAGGAATGCCAATTTGCCAATGATTGCCAACTGTTGCGGGTGATATCATCACAAAAATATCAACATAATGGCCCAATAAAATAATGATTCCTGTACTTATTATAAACCAAGGAATTCGTTTAAAATCGCTGTTCATCAATAACAGAAGAGGAAAAACGAAGTTTGAAAGCAGCATTCCCATAAATAATAATTGGTAAGGCCCTAAAAGCCTCGGCGTGAAGTAAGCTGTTTCCTCGGGCATATTTGCATACCATATTAACATAAATTGAGAGAACCATAAATAAGTCCAAAAAATACTGAAACCAAACATAAACTTGGCCAAATCATGAAAATGGCTGTTGTTCACTTGCGGTAAAAATCCTTTAGATTTCAAGTAAATGGTTACCATAGCAATTACGGTAATTGAAGACACAAATAACGTTGAAAAAACATACCAACCGAATAATGTGCTTAACCAATGTGGGGTTAACGACATAATCCAGTCCCAAGCCATCATTGATTCTGTCACGGCAAAAAACAGCAAGAAAAATACAGAGGCTTTAAAGTTCTTTTTATAATGCGTTAAATCAACTCCTGCATCTTGGGCCAAAGAATTTTTTACCGCAAAATAGCGATAAATATTCCATCCAAGCAAAAATATAAAAGTTCTGACCATCCAAAAAGGAACATTTAACCACCAACTTTTACCCACTAATATTTCATCATAAAGTTCACTTTGCGGATTGTAATATTCAGGATTCATCCAAATATAAAAATAGTGGCCATTTGCTACTGAAATGATTAAAAATGCCAATATAAACAATGATCCGGGCAATAAATACGCCGTTATTCCTTCCATAACCCTAAAAAGCACGATAGACCATCCTGCTTGCGAAGCATATTGAATTGCATAAAAAGCGAGCGTGCCCAATGCAATCATAAAAAAGAAAAACATGGCAATAAAAATTGCGGCATAAGGTCGATTTTGGAAAGAATGCAATGCGTGAGTAAGGTGTTCTGTTTTAGCAGCCTCGCTAACTTCCTTACCGTTTTCAACAGCATGATTTGGATTTTGTTCAATTACGTTCGCAGCATTTGCTTCGTTATGTCCTTGATTTTGTTGCTCCGTTAATTGCTTTACTTCTTCAATTGAATTAGGAATCGTTAAAAAGCCATAAGCAATGCCCAAAGCCCCTAAAATCATAAAAACGATTGCACTTATCTTTAATTTTTTTGAAAAACTATACATATCTTTACTGTCTATCTAATTAATGGATGTGTTTTGCGGCAACAAATCTGCTCGTAGTTTTTGAACATACTGAACAATTTCCCAACGTTCGTTATCTTTTAATTGAGAAGCATGGGAGCCCATCATATTTCTTCCATACATAATGACATGGTAAATACTGCCTTCGGTTATTTCTCTGTCTTTATAATTTGGAATTCCCAAAACTTTATCACGCTGCATTAAAATACCTTGTCCGTCGCCTTTATCGCCGTGACAAATAGCACAATTAATCGTAAACAATGCTTTGCCTTTTTCTAGGTTTATATTGTTTGTTTCCAAGGGAGATTTTAATGTTTCTTTCGCTAAAAGATACCCTTCATTAGAATCAGGAATTTCATAAGGCACTTCACCTCTAAAAATGGTTCCAGTAACAGGTAACTGCGCTTCCAAACCATTCTTAAAATTAGGGTTTTTGGCATAAGTTTCATAACCAACAGAAGTATACATATCAGTGTTGGCCATATAACGAACATTTGGTTTACGCATAACATTGTTGCAGGAACTCAAACTAATCCCCACTAATATTATAGTTACTAAATTAAATATCTGTTTCATGTTCTTTATGCTTTTATTTTAATTTCTTTAGCGCCTGCTTTTTTCAATAAATCTTCTAAAGCATTTACATCATCAGCTACCGCAATTTCTATCATAAAGTGATCGTCGGTAGTTCTTGGGTCAGGGTTTTCGGCTTTTTTAAAAGGCCATAATTTACTGCGCATATAAAAGGTTATTACCATTAAATGAGCGGCAAAAAATACTGTTAACTCAAACATAATTGGAACGAAAGCCGGCATATTTTCAGCAAAACTAAAACTAGGCTTTCCTCCAATATTTTGGGGCCAATCGGCAATCATCATATAATTCATCATCCAAACAGCAAAAGAAAAACCAATAACACCATAAATAAAAGCCATAATAGCGATTCGTGTATTTGGCAACCCAACTGCTTTTTCTAGTCCGTGAACGGGAAAAGGGGTAAATATTTCTTCAATATGATACTCTGCAGCCCGTAAGTCTTTAACAGCGCTTAAAAGCACATCATCATCATCAAAAATAGCTTGTAAAGTTTTATTGCTCATGATTATTTTCTCTTAATTTTTTATAATTATCTCCCGATGATTTCAAAATACTCTTTAACTCTGCCTGTGCTATTACAGGAAATGTTCTGGCGTATAACAAAAATAAAACGAAGAAAAATCCAATAGTTCCAATAAAAATACCAACATCAACAAAAGTTGGCGAAAACATTGTCCAAGATGAAGGTAAATGTCCGCGACTTAAATCGATTACAATAATATCAAAACGTTCAAACCACATTCCTATATTTATCACAATAGAAATAAAGAATGACCATACATAATTAGTTCTTAATTTTTTAAACCACAATGATTGCGGAATAATGAAATTACAAGTTATCAATGCCCAAAAAGCCCACCAATATGGTCCGGTAGCGGCACCAACCGACAAATAGGTATAATCTTCATAACTGCTTCCTGAGTACCAACCCATAAAAAACTCTGTTATATAAGCCACAGAAACAATACCTCCAGTTAAAAGAATTACTTTATTCATGTTTTCAATATGAATTCTGGTTATATAAGCCTCTAAATTTGAAACCTTACGCATAATTAGCAACAACGTTTGTACCATCGCAAATCCTGAAAATATTGCTCCTGCAACAAAATATGGAGGAAAAATAGTACTATGCCATCCAGGTATAACCGATGTGGCAAAATCCATTGACACAATTGTATGAACAGACAATACCAATGGTGTTGCCAAACCTGCCAATACCAATGAAACCTCTTCAAAACGTTGCCAATCTTTTAATCTGCCCGACCATCCAAAACTTAATAAACCATAAATTTTCTTCTGAAAAGGTCTTACTGCTCGATCTCTAAGCATTGCAAAATCAGGCAACAAACCAGTATACCAAAACACCAACGATACAGAAAGATAGGTTGAAATGGCAAAAACGTCCCACAATAATGGTGAGTTAAAGTTAACCCATAATGAACCCAATGCATTAGGCAATGGCAACACATAAAATGCGTTCCAAACCCTACCCATGTGAATTATTGGAAATAAACCAGCTTGAAAAACGGCAAATATGGTCATTGCTTCGGCAGAACGGTTGATTCCCATTCTCCATTTTTGTCTGAATAACAACAAAACGGCAGAAATTAATGTACCGGCGTGGCCAATACCTACCCACCAAACAAAATTTGTAATATCCCAAGCCCAGTTAACTCTGTTGTTTAATCCCCAAACACCAATTCCTATTCCAATTGTATAAGCAATACATGCTATTCCATATAAAAAGGCCAGTAATGCTATTGTAAATGCAATCCACCATTTTTTGTTGGCTTTGCCCTCCACAGGCGCAGCCACATCAACAGTAATATCATGATAACTTTTGTTACCATTTATTAATGGTTCTCTTATAGACGCTTCGTAATGAGACATAATTTATTATAAATCTTTATTATAGTTATGATTCTTCTGTATTTCTAACTTTAAGGTGATACATCACATTCGGTTTTGTGCCAATTTCCGCTAAAAGATGATAGGTTCGGTCATCATCAATTAAATTTGCAACCTCACTTTCCTTGTCATTTACATCTCCAAACACCATAGATCCTGTTGGACAAGCACTTGAACACGCAGTTTGAAATTCTTCATCTGCAACAGGGCGACCTTCTCTTTTGGCGGTTAAAATACTCAATTGGGTTTTTTGCAAACACATGGAACATTTTTCCATAACCCCTCTTGAGCGCACAACAACATCCGGATTTAAAACCATTCGGCCTAAATCATTGTTCATGTTAAAATCGAATTCGTTATTTTGAGGGTATTTAAACCAGTTAAATCTACGTACTTTATATGGACAGTTATTGGCGCAGTATCTTGTTCCAATGCAACGATTGTAAGCCATATGGTTTTGTCCCTGACGGCCATGTGAGGTTGCTGCCACTGGACAAACTGTTTCACAAGGTGCGTGGTTACAATGTTGACACATCACCGGTTGAAAAGCCACTTTAGGATTTTCAGAAGGAATGGTCATGGTATTAAACATTTCACCAGTGCCAAAAATATCTTCTTCTTTGGCTTTTTCATTGGTCATATCTGAGGTGTAATACCTGTCAATACGCAACCAATGCATATCTCTGCTCACCCTAATTTCATGTTTACCAACTACAGGCACATTATTTTCAGCATGACAAGCCACAATACAGGCAGCACAGCCTGTACATGTCGCTAAATCTATCGACAAATTAAAATGATGGCCAATGGTATCATCAAATTTCTCCCATAAATCCACGCGTTCTGCCGCTACTTCTTCGTGATTTAAAGAAAATTCAGGTGTTTTATTCCAATCTTCTTTTGGCTTATTGATATAATCTTCTAAGATGGTTTCCTTAATAATTTCATCACGTCCCATGATGGTGTGTTGCAATTGAACACAAGCAAATTCATGGATGCTTGCCGTTTTTTCGATTTCAACTGTTTGGAAATTACTGAAATTATGCATGAAAGCAAAAGCGTTCACACCCGTCATCATTTCTTTTTGCATTCCGGCTGTTCTTCCATAACCAACTGCCAAACCAATAGAACCATTTGCTTGACCTGGTTGAATAAGAACCGGTACATTTTCCAATGTTGTGCCGTTCACTTTTAGCGTTACAACGCTGCCATTTAAAGCGCCATCGCTTACATTCCAATTCTCTAAACCAAGCTTACTTGCGTCGGCTGCTGAAATGGTCATATAATTGTCCCAAGTAGTTCTTGTAATCGGATCCGGCAATTCTTGTAGCCAAGGGTTATTGGCTTGTTTGCCATCGCCTAAACTAATTTTTGCATAAAGGTTTAATTCAAAATCAGCAGGTTTTGTTTGACTTAATAAAGAAGCTGCTGAAGCTGATAAATCAATCTCATTCTTTATTAATGAAACTTCTGCATTACCAATAAATATTCCATCATGTAATGCTTGATTCCATGAACCGCCATTTAAAATAGACGCCGACCAATTGTCTTTTATAAATTGATAATAGGTTGTGTTTTCACCCATCCAAATTAACATACTGTCTTCAAACTGACGGGTGTCAAATAATTGTTTTATGGTAGGTTGCATTAAACTATATTCCCCGGCCTGAAACTGGGCATCACCCCAAGATTCCAAATAATGCGGTGTTGTGGCGACAAATTGCGTTTGCAATGCAGTTTCGTCATTTGACATAGTGCAATTGACGGATAATTTAACCTTTTTTAATGCTTCATTAAATGCAGCTGCATTCGCCAAAGAATAAGAAGGATTGCTATTGTAAATAAATAATGCGCCAACTTTTCCGGCTGCCATCTCAGCGACCAAATCGGCAACATCAGCATCATTCCCGGCTTTTATAAATCTTGGTGTTGTGATATCATATACTTCAGATTGCAAAAATTCATTTAAGGCATTCGTAATCAATTGCGCATTTTTATCTTGAATTCCTGTTACAACAACTGCTTTACTGCCTGCTTCTTTTAAAAGAACTGCGATTTTTTTGATAGCAGCATCAGCCTTAGTCTCTTTTGAAGGAAGACTATTTCCTGTTACTGCATTGTATAAATTAAGAAGCGCATAAACTTGTTCAGATGGTTTTATAGGAAACCTATTGTCTGCATTTGCGCCAGTTAATGATAAATTCGATTCAAATTGAAGGTGTTTAGACATTTTGCCATTTACGGGAACCCTGCCTTTCGCATAATTTGCACTGTATTGGCCACCTTGCCAATCACCTAAAAAATCTGCTCCAATAGATACTATTACTGCTGCTTTCTCAAATTTATAGGATGGAAGTGCCCTTAAGCCATACATGGTTTCAAAAGCATCCAATGCTGCACTTTCTGATAAAGCATCATTAACAACATGAGAAACATTTCCATACAATTGCGAAAAGTTTTCTATTACTTTTTTAGTGGATGGACTTGCTGTTGAACCTGTTAAAATAACAATTTTCTCCTTATTGTTTTTTAAAGATGCTAAAGTGTCTAGTACCTTTTTATCTAAATCCGACCAAATTATTGCTTCACCATTGAACAATGGACCTCTTAATCTATTATTGTCATATAATGATAAAACCGATGCTTGAACTCTTGCGGATGTAGCTCCCCAATTTCCCGCCATTTTATTTGGCTCAATTTTAATTGGTCGTCCCTCTCTAACCTTTACCAATATATTTGCAGAATCAGAACCATCTGAAATTAAAGAAGCATAATAATTTGCTACTCCAGGAATAATATTATCAGGTTTAACAACATAAGGAATCGATTTTACCACAGGCCCTTCGCATGAAGCTAAAGTTACTGCCGCTGTCGTAAATCCAACATATTTAAGGAAATCGCGTCGTGTTGTTGCTGATTGGGATAAATTATCTTTATCACCCAAAAACTCATAAGTAGGTATTTCTTCTACAAATTCTTTTTGCATTAAACCTTCAACAATAGGACTATCGGATTTGAGTTCTTCAACGCTTCTCCAGTATTTCTTATTTGATGCCATTGTTTATTTCGTATTATCTAAATTTTATTAATAGTGACATTTCCCACATTCTTGCCCACCCATTTGAGCCACAGTAACTTTTTCGATACCGTATTTTTTCGATAATTGGTCATGGATATTTTTATAATAACCATTATTTTTCATGTCAACTTCCGTTGTCTTATGACATTCAATACACCAGCCCATTGTTAATTTTGAAAACTGTTTCACTTCAACCATTGTTTCAACAGGACCGTGGCATTTTTGGCAAGTGACGCCCGCAACAGTCACGTGCTGCGAATGATTGAAATAAGCAAAATCTGCTAAATTATGAATACGGACCCACTCTATTGGTTTTTGTTCGTAACCTTCAATGTATTTTACATTTACTTTATCCCAGCCAACTGCATCGTATATTTTCTGAATTTCCTTATCTAAATCTTCTTTGGTGTTATTGCCAAATAATTCTCCTTTATATTCTGAAATAGATTTGTGGCAATTCATACATACATTTACTGAAGGTATGCCTGAAGTTTTACTGTTTTTTGCTGAAGAATGACAATACTGACAGTCTATTTTGTTGTCTCCGGAATGCACCGCATGTGAAAACACTATTGGTTGAATTGGCTGATATCCAGTATCAACGCCAACTTGCATAAAATAACCAAACACTAAGTAGGCACTGCCCAACAAAACAAACATGATGGCCAAGAAACGCAAGAAAGGACTAAAAAACATCGATCTTAAAATACTCTCTTCATCTTCTCCAGCCATACCTTTTTTATTTGTGGTGGCCGCAACTATAAACACTAAAAGTAAAAACACTAAAATTGTTACTCCAAGCATTGGCAAAACACCAAAACCCGGTTTATTGAACATTTCTTGGTCTTTTGCTGAAGTTGTTGTTGCAACCGCTTGTTGAACATCGCCAACAGCCAAGTATTTTAATAAGTCATCAATATCCTGATCTGAAAGTTGTGGAAACGGCGTCATGGCTATAGGAGAATATTCAGCGGCTATTTTCGCCAATTTATCTCCTGATGCAATTAAAGCTGCATTGTCTTTAATCCATAATTTTAACCAAGCCGCCTCATACTTATTTTCAATATGTAAAAGTGGTGGCCCTATTAACTTTCCTTCTAATTTGTGACAGGCTGCACAATTATTTTTGAAAATTTGCTTACCGCGTTCCACTCCTGGATCAACTTCCTGAGATCCAGAAACAACTGCAGCCGCAACTGGCGCGCCTTTGGTATATTCTAAAATATCAATGATATCTTGATCAGACAATTGAGGATTGGGGATCATTGGCAATTTGTTGTTCTCTTCAAACACTTGAATTGCTAATTTATCTCCCGATTTAATCATTCCCGGACTGTCTTTAATCCAAGCTATTAACCAAGCATGGTCTCTTCTCTCTGTAACTCCCAATAATGCAGGGCCAACCAATTTTGCATCCAGTTTATGGCATGCCGCGCAAATAGATTTGAACAGTTTCTCTCCATTTGCTGGATCAGGTTGTTGTGCCGATAAATTAATTGAGAAAAAGAATAGGAAAGCAAGACTGCTAATGACTAATCTTGATAATGGACTGTGTTGTTTCACACTTTTCATATTTAAAAAAGATATTTTCTTTCTAGTTTGGTACAATTTTTTCATATATAAAAATATGACTTTAATCATTTTTAAAAGATTCGACAAAAGTAGTATATAATAATAAAACTTAAAATCTAAAATTTGTGTTAAATGTAATTTATATTCATTCTAAATAACTAATTTACGCACAAACATTTCAAGGAAAATTATAACTTTGAAAAATATATAAAATATGATGAATAAATTATCGATAAGCGTAATAATCCCTTTGTTTTTTGCTGTTTTTTTGAGCATAACCAATTCCTACTCACAAAGTGAAAACGACAAAATCAATACCTTAATTGAGCAAAAAAAAACTTTCAATAAAACAAATAAAAATACAATCGTATTCAAAATTCAAATTTATAATGGCAATGAAACGCAGGCTTATGCCGTTGAGCGAAGTTTTGAAGCTGATTTTCCAGAATATAACGCAAAAGTTAAGTATGATAGCCCTGAGTTTAAGACACGATTTGGAAACTTTAGAACCCGATTGGAAGCCGACAGGGCTTTAAATGCCATAAAATTAAAATATGCCGGTGCCATTGTTTTGGAAGAAAAGATTTAACTTTTTGAACGGGCAGGTCGCGACCTGTCCCTATTTTGAACGGACAGATCTCGACCTGTCCCTATTTTGAACGGACAGGTCTCGACCTGTCCCTACTTAAACAACCCTATTCAATCTTTCAAACAGTCGATATTTTAAATTATTGTAATCCCTGATGGATTCCATTATTTTATCCCTTTCTTCCTCAACACCAATATCAGTAATCAGTGAATTTATTTTTTGTTCAATAAGAATGCGTCGTATATTATAAATGGCGTCAAGCACCATTTTAGAAAGATCACTTTTTTTGCTTTTAATAAAAATATCTTTGCGTTCCCAATCACTTAGCACATGCCTTTCATCGTCCATTAAAATAGTGGTCACCATATTAGCCACTTCATTATTATCATGATTTACTAACTTATCAACAGAAATACTTTCCTCCTGATTTAACTGGTATATTATCTCGTAATAAATATTTTGGAAAGTTTCGTTGGTAAATTCAACCTCATCATCTTGTAAATTCAAATAAATTTCCTTTGAAACCACATTGCTGAATTTTAGCTTTTTTATGGGTAGAAAATCCGAATCATCCGCTTCTTCACCAGCAACATAATCAACAAAATCAACCTCGTTGTTGCCGTACAGCAATAAAATTTTTATAATTTCCCTTTCATACTTTTGAAGCTCATTAACTTGCTCATATTGTGGCGTTTTTTGCAGTACAGGTTCTGAGCCCCTTTCCTGAACTGGCCTATTTGAAGCATCTCTTTGCTCTTTTTTATCAATTTGGGCCAACTCGCTGAAGAGCACATTTTCCGAAATATCCATAATTCTGGAACATTCCTGAATATAAACTTCACGTTGGATCCGATCGGGAATTTTAGAAATACTGACAACAATATCACGAATTAACCCAGCTTTTTTAACAGGATCGTGTTGCGCTTCTTCCATCAACAAAGCAACTTTAAAATTGATGAAATCTTTGGAGTTTTGTTTTAAATATTCTTTAAGTTCTTGGTTCGAAACTTTTTTGGAAAAACTGTCGGGATCATCGCCGTCAGGAAACATCACCACTTTTACATTTAAGCCTTGTTCTAAAATTAAATCAATTCCACGAATAGAGGCCCGCATTCCTGCGGCATCGCCATCAAAAAGAATCGTGATATTTTTTGTGAGCCGGTTTATCAATCTAATTTGATTTTCAGAAAGTGCGGTTCCTGAAGAAGATACCACATTTTCAATGCCGGCTTGGTTAAATGAAATCACATCGGTATAGCCTTCAACCAAATAGCAATTATCTTCTTTGGCAATGCTTTGTTTTGCGTAATAAATACCATATAAAACATTGCCTTTATGGTAAATTTCACTTTCGGGCGAATTTAAATATTTGGCGGCTTTTTTATCGTTGATTAAAATTCTGCCGCCAAAACCCAAAACACGTCCGCTCATACTGTGAATCGGAAACATCACACGTCCTTTAAAACGGTCGAAATGTTTGGTTCCTGTTGAGGAAAGCAAATCGTCTTTTACGATGGTAAGTCCGGTAGACTCTAAATATTTTAAATTGTATCCTTTATTTAACGCTTCGGAAGAAAAAGCTTCCCACTCATTTAACGAATAACCCAATTGAAATTTCTCAATGGTTTCATCGGTAAAACCGCGTTCTTTAAAATAGCTTAACCCAATGGCTTTCCCCTGATCGCTTTTGAGCAAGGTTTCGTGAAAATAATCGCGCGCATATTCCGAAACAATAAACATACTTTCGCGCTCATCTGCCTGATGTTTTTGTTCGTTGCTTTGTTCGGTTTCCTCTATGTCAATATTGTATTTTTTGGCCAAAAATCGAATGGCTTCCGGATAGGAATAATGTTCCTGTTCCATTAAAAAAGTAACCACGTTTCCGCCTTTTCCCGAGCTGAAATCCTTCCAAATCTGTTTCACGGGAGAAACCATAAACGACGGACTTCTTTCTTCGGAAAAAGGGCTTAAGCCTTTATAATTGCTGCCCGATTTTTTCAATTGCACAAACTCGCCGATAACCTCCTCAACGCGAGCTGTTTCAAAAACTTTGTCTATGGTACTTCTAGAAATCAATGGTGCTTATTTTTTGAATTTAATTTTTCTAAATTACAATTATTACTGATAAAAAAAAACCGTCTAAAAGGAAATTTTCATCTCACTGGATTTGCCCAATTGAGCAAATATGCTTTAATGATTTTATAGCCTTTTAGACAGTTTATTAAGAATCTAACTTCTTCTTATTTTATTACGAAACCGCTTTTAACTTTTTTATGGTTGACAAGTTAATTTTATCTTCAGCGTAATCTTTTGTGATTTTTAGCACTTTTTCTCCAGTTCCCGGTAACTCAAACATCGCATCAGTTAAAATGGCTTCACACAAAGATCGAAGTCCGCGAGCGCCCAATTTGTATTCCACCGCTTTGTCCACAATATACATCAATGCGTTTTCATGAATGGTGAAATCAATCCCATCCATCTTAAACAATTTTTGGTATTGTTTAATGATAGCGTTTTTAGGTTCGGTTAAAATCATTCTCAAGGTAGTTTCATCCAAAGGATCCATATGCGTCAATACCGGCAAACGCCCAATAATTTCAGGAATTAAACCAAAATCCCTTAAATCTTTCGGAATAATGTATTTTAACATATTTGCTTTGTCAATCACATCTTCTTTAATTGAAGCGCCGTAACCAACTGCCTGGCGGTTTAATCTTTTGCCAATTACTTTATCAATTCCGGAAAAAGCGCCTCCGGCCATAAATAAAATATTTTTGGTGTTCACCTCAATAAATTTTTGGTCGGGATGTTTTCTTCCACCTTTTGGCGGAACATTCACAACGGAACCTTCCAACAATTTTAACAATGCCTGCTGAACGCCTTCCCCGGAAACATCACGGGTAATGGACGGATTGTCGCCTTTACGGGCAATTTTATCAATTTCATCAATAAAAACAATTCCGCGTTCTGCTTTGCTTACGTCATAATCCGCTGCCTGTAACAACCGCGTTAAAATGGTTTCAACATCTTCACCAACATATCCTGCTTCAGTTAAAACCGTGGCATCAACAATACAAAACGGCACATTTAACATTCTTGCAATGGTGCGTGCAATTAAAGTTTTGCCGGTTCCTGTTTCTCCAACAATGATAATATTGCTTTTTTCAATTTCAACTTCTTCTTCATCTTTGGAAGCCGGCTGCAGCAAACGCTTGTAGTGATTGTAAACCGCAACGGCCATCACGCGTTTTGCCTGATCTTGGCCAATCATATACTGATCAATAAACGCTTTTATTTCTTTTGGCTTTTTAACGATTAAATCGTGGGTAATTTCAGAGGAATTGCTTCCTGCAATTTCTTCCATCACAATTCCGTGAGCCTGTTCAATGCATTTGTCGCAAATGTGCGCGTCTAAACCTGCAATAAGCAAATCTGTTTCCGGCTTTTTACGGCCGCAAAACGAACATTCCAATACTTCATCCTTTTTTGCCATCCTTTTTAGTCTTAGTTTTTTGTGATTTGTTTTTTGAAACTATAACCAATTTATTTTCTGATCAAAACTTCATCAATCATTCCGTAAGCTTTTGCTTCATCGGCTTTCATCCAGTAATCACGATCTGAATCATGATGTACTTTTTTCATCGTTTGGCCTGAATGTTTTGAAATTATTTGATACAATTCATCTTTTAATTTCAAAATTTCACGTGTGGTAATTTCAATATCGCTTGCCTGACCTTGAGCACCGCCCAAAGGTTGGTGAATCATCACACGAGAATGCGGCAATGCCGAACGTTTCCCTTTTGTTCCTGCGCACATTAAAACAGCACCCATTGATGCGGCTATTCCTGTGCAAATTGTTGCAACATCAGGTTTTATAAATTGCATGGTATCGTAAATTCCCAAACCGGCATAAACGCCTCCGCCCGGTGAATTTATATAAATAGAAATGTCTTTTGAACTGTCCACACTTTCCAAAAATAACAGTTGCGCCTGAATAATATTGGCCACATAATCGTCAATTCCTGTTCCAAGAAAAATAATTCTGTCCATCATTAAACGTGAAAACACGTCCATTTGCGCAACGTTTAACTGACGTTCCTCAATAATATAAGGTGTAAGACTGCTAACCAGTTTGTCATAATACATGCTATTGATTCCTTGGTGCTTGGTCGCGTATTTTTTAAATTCTTTTCCGTAATCCATTTTTCGATGTTTTAAAGTATTAAGAGCACAAAGATATGAAGTATTTATTTATTTTAAACTGTATTTAATATTTGTGTGTATTTATCTAAAATTATTGTAATAATTTATTTCATTTTACTATGCGCGCATAATATTATTCTCTACCTTTGATAGGAAATTTTTGATATTAAACTTTAAATAAAAATTACAAGCAATGAAACACACAATCTTATTATTTTTCTTATTTATTTTTTCAATAAGTAGTTACGGACAAGAATTTGTAACCGGAACAATCATCACTCAACGTTATGACACCATAAAAAATGTTACAATTGAAGCCGTCAGCAACGCCAAAAGTTTATTGCATTTAACTTACATTGATGCGGAAGGCATTGTACAAAAACCAGATATTGAATCCATAAAATGTTATACCAGAGGCAACGAAAATTTTACGCGCATTTACAATTCCGGTGAAATGATTCTGGTAAAACAAATCACCGCAGGGAAAAAATTAAATTTGTATGAAAGAGCTTATAATGGCTTGACAACCTATTATGTTGAAAAAGTTTTTGATGAAATTGTAAAAGTTCCGTCATCAGAATCAAAATTCAGCAGGGTTTTAAGCGATTATTTAAGTGATGCCCCTGAAGTTGCAAAAAAAATTAAATCGAAAGAATTGGTGGATCTAAAAGAAATTGTGGCATTATACAACAACGGATAATTTTACGGTGATTTTAAAAAAGTCCGCTGATGTTTTTCATTAGCGGACTTTTTTTTAGCCATTTTAGCTATATTTGAAATTCATAAAGCCATTTAATGATGATGAAATTTTTTACGCTTATTTTTTTACTGCTGGCATTTCAAACTGCTCTTAACGCACAAAACTACAAACAACGATTTAATGAAATTGATGTAAAACATTATAATTTAGCGATTGAAGTCAACGATTCAACCAACCAAATTCAGGGAACAATAACTGTTTCTTTGAAATTTAAACAATTGGTGAATGAGTTTCAACTAGACTTCACACAAAAAGATTCCACCGGAAAAGGAATGCAAATTGAGTCTGTTTATCAGAATAATGACACGGTAGCGTTTACACATTCAGACAATAAAATAAGCATCCGTCCAAATTTTGTAAACACCGACAGTATTTATAACTTTGAAATAAAATACAATGGAATTCCAAAAAACGGACTTATTATAGGCAAAAACTTGCACGGCGACCGCACATTTTTTGCCGATAATTGGCCAAACAGAGCCCAAAATTGGTTTCCTTGTGTAGATCATCCTTCGGATAAAGCAACTATTGAATATACTATTAAAGCCCCCAACCATTATCAGGTTATTGCAAATGGATTTTTATCAGAAGAAACCAATTTAACAAATAATTTAAAGCTATACCGCTATAAAACTACCGTGCCGCTGCCAACAAAAGTGATGGTGATTGGCATTGCCCAATTTGCAGTTCAAAATATTGGCGAAACACACAATATCCCAGTATCAAGTTGGGTTTATCCGCAAACAAAGGAACTGGGGTTTTACGATTTTGCCAACACAAAAAATATTCTCAATTTTTTTATTGAAAAATTTGGCGAATATCCTTACCAAAAATTGGCAAACGTGCAGTCCAAAACACAATTTGGCGGCATGGAAAATGCCGGGACCATTTTTTATGCTGAAAAATCGGTAAAAGGTGAACGAGATTTTGAAGATACAATCGCCCACGAAATTGTGCATCAATGGTTTGGAAATTCAGCCTCGGAAACAGATTGGCCACATTTATGGTTAAGTGAAGGTTTTGCGACCTATTTTACCGATTTATACATTCAAGAAACCAAAGGTGAAGAAGCTTTTCAACAAAGGTTAAAAGAGGAGCGGGAAAAGGTGTTGAAATTTTACACAAAGAAGCAAACACCTGTAATTGATGCTGAAAATACCAATTTAATGAGTTTGTTAAATGCCAATTCTTATGAAAAAGGCGCTTGGGTGTTGCATATGCTTCGGAAAAAATTAGGCGATGAAACTTTTTGGAAAGGAATTAAAACCTATTATGAAAAATTCAAATTTAACAATGCTTCAACAAACGACTTTAAAAATGTGATGGCCGAAGTTTCCGGTAAAAATTTAGATGTTTTTTTTACGCAGTGGCTTCAAAAAGCTGGTCACCCAATTTTAAAAACATCGTGGCTTTACTACCAAAATAAACTTCGATTGCTTGTTGACCAAACCCAGGAAAATGCTTTTAATTTTCCGCTTGATGTTGAACTCATTTACACCGATGGCACTTCAGAAATAAAAACCATCGAAATTTCTGAAATAGCAATTCCCTATGAAATTGCAACCACAGGAGAAGTGACAGCAATTAAATTTGATCCGAATACTTGGTTGTTGTTTGATTTGGTTGATTAGTTATGAGTTATGAGTTTTAAGTTTTAAGTTTTAAGTTCTAAGTTTTAAGTTCTTAACAGCCTAATTTCTGTCTTCGGTCTTCGGTCTTCGGTCTTCGGTCTTCGGACTTCTGTCTTCGGTCTTCTGTCTTCGGTCTTCAGAACAGACAGGTCGCGACCTGTTCCTACATACTAACTAATTAAGTATTACCTTTGCAAAAAATAGAAGAATGACCTTTTCCGATTTAAATTTAAACAAATTTTTACTGAATGCTTTAGATGATCTTGGTTTTACAGTTCCAACTCCTATTCAGGAAAAAGCCTTTTCGGTGATTATGAGCAGTAAAGATGTGGTTGGTATTGCCCAAACAGGAACTGGTAAAACTTTTGCTTATTTGCTGCCAATATTGAGGCAACACACTTATTCTGATCAAAAACATCCACGCGTTTTAATCATTGTTCCAACTAGGGAATTGGTGGTTCAGGTGGTAAAAGACATAAAAAGTTTAACGCCTTATATGAACGTTCGCTTTGCCGGAATTTACGGAGGCACCAATATAAATACCGACAAACAGTTGGTTCACGCAGGTTTGGATATTTTGGTTGCCACGCCGGGACGATTATTGGATTTGGCTTTGGACGGCATTTTGAAACTTAAATTTATTCAAAAATTTGTGATTGACGAGGTTGATGAAATGATGAACCTTGGTTTTAGGCCGCAAATAATTACTTTGATGGATTTGTTGCCTAAAAAACGCCAAAGCATTCTATTTTCTGCAACATTGACCAAAGAAGTTGATGATTTGTTGGACACATTTTTCAAATCTCCCGTTAAAATTGAAGTTGCCACCAGCGGAAGTCCGTTAGACACCATTCAACAGCAAGCGTATCCAGTTCCGAATTTTTATACGAAAGTCAACTTTCTAAAAAATATTTTGCAAGACAAAAAAACCTTCAACAAGGTTTTGGTGTTTGTGAAAAATAAAAAACAAGCAACCATTCTTTTTGATGAAATGGAACTTGCGCTGCCAAAAGAAGTCGCCGTAATTCACTCCAATAAAACACAAAATTATCGATTGCGTTCTGTGGAAAAATTTGAAAAAGGAACTATTTCCATTTTAATTGCCACCGATATTATTGCGCGCGGATTGGATTTAACCAATGTAAGCCACGTTATCAATTTCGACATTCCTAAAGAGCCCGAAAATTATATTCACCGAATAGGAAGAACAGGCCGTGCCGAACAATTGGGAACTTCAATTTCTTTATTTACGGAAGCCGAAGCCGATTATTTAGGTGAAATTGAATTGTTAATGAACCGGGAAATTGATGTTTTCGACCTTCCAGAATCGATTGAAATTGCAACCCAATTGATTGATGAAGAAATTCCGAGATCTGAACTTGAAGAATCATCAAATGAAAAGAAAGCGAAACCTGTTTCTGAAGGGTTGGCATTTCACGAGAAAAAAGAGAAAAACAGAAAAGTAAATTTAGGCGGTTCTTACCGACGCGAAATTGTGAAAAAATATAAAAAACCGCTCACTCGCGGACAAAAAAAGAAATAGTTTCGACCAAAATATAAGCACAAAAAAACGCCTTAAAGAAACTCTTTAAGGCGTTTTTAAATTTATATAAAAGCGAAAACTATTATTTGTAAACTTCTTTTACAAACTCTTCGTAATTCACTTCTTTAGTTTTAAAAGTCATTTTTTCTTTATAGAAATTCAACAATTTTTGGCTAACCAATTGTTCTTGCAAACGTTTGGCTTCGTCTTGGTTGCTTAAAACACGTTGGGCAATATCATCCAATTCTTTTTCTTCCGGATTTAATTGTCCGTATTGTGCCATTTGAACTTTCACAAAACCTTTTGTAAAATCTCTTAATTCCTCAAAAGTAACTTGAAGTTTGTTGTCTTTTAAAATTTTCCCTTCAATCAATTGGTAACGCAAACCTTTTTCCGATTTTTCATATTCTTCTGAAGCATCTTCTGGTGTCATTGGTTTTTCACCGGCAACAACCATCCATTTTTTCAGAAACTCAGCAGGCAAATCAAATTTTGTATTTTCCACCAAGTATTCGGTTACCGCATTCAATAGTTGTTGATCGGCTTGTGTTTGAAATTGTTTTTCGGCATCTTCTTTTATTTTGGCTTTTAATTCTGCTTCCGATTTAACAACATCAGCACCAAATATTTTGTCGAACAATTCTTGGTTAATTTCTGCAAGTTCATTAACATTAATTTCTTCAATAGTAAAAGAAACCGGAATTTCAATACCATGAATTTCATCGTGGCTTAAACCCAAAGCGCCCATTAATTTATGATCATCATCAAACAAACCTTTAGTGTTTAATTCAACAACATCACCCACTTTTTTACCAATAAATTTTTGTTGGTTTACTTTTCCTTTGATGGATTCTAAAGAAATTGTAGATTTTTTGTTGATTTCTTTTTCTTCGTTTACAAAAGTTCCTGCAATGTTCACGCCTTCTTCAACAGCATCTTTAGGAACCAATTTTCCAAAACGTTTTCTGATATTTTCAACTTCCTTTTTTAACAATTCCTTATCTGCAACAATATTGTATTGTGTCACTTTATTTTTTGCATCTAGGTTTACCTCAAATTCAGGAGCCAAACCCAATTCAAATTCAAAGGTATAATCTTCAGCCTCCCAAGAAAATTCCTCTTCCATTTTTGGCAATGGATTTCCCAGAATATCTAATTTTTCTTCAATTAAAAAATTGTTTAAAGCTTCTTGCAACAGTTTATTAACCTCATCAATCATAATAGATTTTCCGTACTGTTTTTTAACCATCCCTAACGGCACTTGTCCTTTTCTAAATCCAGGAACGTCAGCTTTTTTACGGTAATCCTGTAAAATTTTCGCTACTTTTTCTTGGTAATCTGCGGCTGATATTTCAACCTTTACCACTGCATTTAACGCATCAATATTTTCTTTTGTAATATTCATTTTATGCTGTTTTTATCTTAAATCATTCAAAATTGGGTGCAAAAGTACTATTTTTTACGCATCTAACAAATATTTAACCCGTTCAAATTCAACAATTTTCTTTCTATTCATCCAAAAATGAATATAAAATAGATTGAAATATGGAAAGAATCAAACTAAATAATAAGGCGATCCAGAAGCCAGATACATAGAAACCACCAATAAGATTGTCGGCCAACATAATAATTAAGGCATTGATTACCAATAAAAACAAGCCCAAAGTTATGATGGTTACAGGCAATGTCAATATCACGAGAATTGGTTTTACCGTAACTCTCAAAATGCCCAAAACAATGGCAACAATTAATGCGCTGGTATAATTTTCAACCGAAACTCCAGGTAAATAATGCGCAATTATTAATACGGCCGCCGCTGTTAACAGAATTTTTAAAAGTAGTTTCATGAATTTATGTTTTAAAGTGAATTATAAAATTAGCTAAATTTATGTGAACAAACTAATTACGTTAAAAAGTTGGTTACCTCCCCATAAAACTGCTCAGGATTTTCGGCGTGAAGCCAATGGCCAGCATTTTTAATGGTCACCATTTTTGAATTTGGGAAATGCGCTTCAATTAAGGGCTTGTCATCATCCGTAAGATAATTTGAGTTTTCGCCCTTCAGAAACAGGGTTTCTCCTTCAAAAGTGGTAAAAGAAGGCAACGCCTCGCCCACTTCGCTGTTGTGCGCCATTAAACTTTGCAAATTGAAACGGAAAGCCAATTCCTCTTTATGTTTCCAATAGACGTTTTTGAGCAAAAATTGTAAAGTGCCTTCTTCTTTAATATATATTCTTAAATCGTCCTCCACTTTTTTTCGGGTGTTTTGAAGCGAGAAATTAACCGAGTTCAATGCGGCTAAAATATCCTCGTGGTGCGGCGTGTAAAACCTCGGACTTATATCTGCCACAAGTAATTTGTCAACCAATTCGGGATAAGTTACCGCAAATTGCATCGCCACTTTTCCACCCATAGAATGACCTAACAATATCAAATATTCCAAATGATAATGTTGAACATAATTGTATAAATCTTCCACCAGCAATTCATAGTCAAAATCATCGGAATGAAAACTTCGTCCGTGATTGCGTTGGTCAATTAAATGCACTTCAAAATTTTCGGAGAATTTTGCACCCAACGATTTCCAATTATCACTCATCCCAAAATAACCGTGCAAAATTAGCATCGGCTGTCCGCTTCCTAAAATTGTTGAATGCAGTAATTTCATGTTTTAGTTTTTGGTTTCAGGTTGAAAAAGTTTCATCCCGCACGTGCGGGATCAAGTTTCAAGTTTCAAGTTTTTAAAAAAAATTAAAAAAAATTCAACCTTTAACCCCATTTTTCTCAATTCTGTATTTTTTTTTAAATGACAATTTTTTTAACTACCTGACATTTAATTCCCCCTTCGGGGGTTAGGGGGCTTTTAACTTATGCAAATACATATTCACCACATTTTCCAATCCCAAATACAGAGACTCTGCAATTAAGGCGTGACCTATGGAAACTTCTAACAAACCAGGAATGTTTTGCGCAAAAAACTGAATATTGTCCAAACTTAAATCGTGGCCGGCATTAATTCCCAAGCCTATTTCATTGGCTAAAACAGCACTTTCCACATAAGGTTTTATAGCGTTTTTATTTCCCAAACCATATTGTTTCGCAAATTCTTCGGTGTACAATTCAATTCTGTCGGTTCCTGTTTTTGCGGCGGCCTCAATTAATTTTAAATCCGCATCAATAAATATGGAAGTTCTAATTCCTTTCAGATGAAATTCATCCACTATTTCCTTCAAAAAAGCTTGGTGTTTAATCGTATCCCAACCTGCATTTGAGGTAATGGCGTTGATGGCATCGGGCACCAAAGTAACTTGTGTTGGACGAATTTCGAGCACCAACTCAATAAATTGTTGTATCGGATTTCCTTCAATATTAAATTCGGTGGTCACTATTTTTTTTAAATCGAAAGCGTCCTGATAGCGAATATGCCGCTCATCGGGTCTTGGATGAATGGTAATTCCTTCAGCGCCAAAATCTTGAATATCGGAAGCCACTTTCACTACATTTGGATAATCTCCCCCGCGCGAATTTCGTAACGTGGCAATTTTATTTACATTTACACTTAATTTTGTCATTCTTAATAAATCTTTAAAATTTAAATGAGTGTGCAAATTTACGAAGACAGAAACTGTTTTTGGTTTTATTTTTGATTAATTTTGTGGCATAACGGCAAACAACATGGAAACGACCCCTTATATTTTAAAAGAATTTAAAGCATTTACAACGCACACAAAAATTGCAGACGTAAAATTGCTTTTTAGTGAAACCACCTATTCTCATTTCCCTATTGTTGAAAACGGTCATTTATTGGGTTTAATTTCTGAAATTGACATTCGCAGCATTTTTGAAGACGAGAAGGAACTTGGCAATTATCAATATTTATTTCAATTATTTTGCACCGAGGAAAATAATAATTTGTTGGAAATTCTGAAAATTTTTGCCGCAAACGAAACAAATTTAATTCCGGTAATTAACGACAAAAAAGAATATTTAGGCTATTGCGATTTAATTGATATTTTACATGTTTACAACAATACGCCATTTTTAAAAAATGAAGGCACTGTTTTAGGCATTAAAAAAAATGTGTCCGAATATTCTTTCAGTGAAATTTGTCAGATCGTGGAATCCAATAACGGCAATGTGTTGGGGCTATTTATTTCAGAAACCGACCCAACATCGGTAAAAATAACCATTAAGTTTTTTGCGCAAGACGTAAATGAAATTATTCAATCGTTTAGAAGATACAACTATGAAGTGCTCTCAAAACACAAAGAAGATTTTTATTTGGAAGACTTAAAAGAACGATCTACTTACTTGCAAAAATACCTAAATATTTAAGAATGAAAATCGCCATTTACGGTCAATATTACAAACTGGAAGATAAAATATACGTTGAAGAATTATTGCAGGAATTAAAAATTCACAACATTGAGTTTGTAATTGAGCATAATTATTATTTGGGGCTAAAAAAACATTTCCCTGTTTTAAAAGCAAAAACTTTTTCTTCCCATACAGAATTGGATGCTTCCTTTAATTTTATGTTTACCCTTGGTGGGGACGGCACAATTTTAAGGGCTGTAACGTATATCAGGGATTCAAACATTCCGATAGTTGGTATAAATACCGGCCGATTGGGTTTTTTGGCCACCGTAAAAAAAGAAGAAATAGCTACAGCAATTGAATTGATTCTACAAAAAAAGTACCTAATTCATAAGCGTACTTTATTAAGCGTTACCACTACCCCAAAAAATGAGGGTTTGGCATCCCTAAATTTTGCTTTGAACGAAGTTTCCGTCAGCAGAAAAAATACAGCCTCCATGATTACTGTTGAAACTTATTTAGACCAAGAATACTTGACCTCCTATTGGGCCGACGGCTTAATCATTTCAACGCCAACTGGCTCAACCGGCTACTCATTAAGTTGTGGCGGGCCAATTTTAATTCCGCAGGCAAAAAGTTTTGTGTTAACCCCCATTGCTCCCCATAATTTGAATGCAAGACCATTGGTAATTCCTGATGAAACCAAAATAAAATTGATGGTTAGCGGACGGGAAAATAAATTTTTCCTGTCTCTCGATTCAAGAATCACCACCATCAACAACAAAACGGAAATTTTTATTGAGAAATCGAGCTTCACTTTAAATATTGCAGAAATTAACCATCAAACTTTTATAAAAACACTTCGTGACAAATTGCTTTGGGGCCAAGATGTAAGAAATTGACCTGACCACAAAATCATTAAATAAATAGGAAAATAGACTTGCAATATTTTCATTTAAAAACAGTTAATCAAAAAAGACGTTGCTAAACTTAAAATAGCAACTATAATTTTTTATATTTGCTGGCTATTTTATTTATGAAAAAATTTGTTTTACTCATCGCAATCGTCTTTATCACAATGACTTCCAAAGCTCAGATTAATGAAGTTGGATTATTTGTAGGAGGAAGTAATTATATTGGTGACATCGGTCCGGAATATTATATAAATCCGAATAATTTTATGGGTGGCGTTATTTATAAATGGAATATGAATCCAAGAATTGCCATTAGAGGAACTTTTACTTATGCGCAATTATCTGCTGATGATGCCGACGCCACAAACAAGGCGCGATTTGATAGAGGAATGCGATTTACAAACAGCCTAAAAGAACTTGCGGTTGGCGTTGAATTCAATTATTTTGAATACAATTTAGACGATTATCGAAAAACACAAACGCCTTATTTGCTGATTGAATTTGCCGCTTTCAATTATAATGTGGTAAAATCGGAAAATCCTGCGGGAAGCAGACAGTATAATTATGAATCAAAAACTTCTTATGCCATCCCATTTGGAGTTGGCTATAAAACGAAGCTGGTTAACGATTTCGCCATCGCCTTGGAAATAAGGGCTCGATACACTTTTGAGGATGATTTAGATTATAATAACCAAGAAATAAATTCACTAAAATTTGGAAATCCTGACAGTAACGATTGGTACATCCTTACCGGCGTGTCACTTGTTTACTCTTTTGGAAGACCGCCTTGCTACGCAACCCCTTATTGATGGAAGATTTTAAATCCCAAATAAATACAGCCAATCTCCCAAACCATATTGCAATTATTATGGACGGAAACGGCCGTTGGGCCGAAATGAAAGGAAAACCAAGGGTTTTTGGACATAAAAACGGTGTTAAATCGGTAAGGGAAGTTATTGAAGGCTGCCGTGAAATTGGTGTAAATTATTTAACGCTCTATGCCTTTTCCACCGAAAATTGGAACAGGCCTAAATTAGAAGTGAAAACGTTGATGGCATTATTGGTTTCTTCTTTAAGAAAGGAATTGAATACATTGGTTAAAAACAACATCAAATTAAACACCATCGGCAACATTGAAAACCTTCCGGAAAAAGCACGAATAGAGCTTGCGGAAGTTGTTGAAAAAACCAAAAATAATACATCATTAACATTAACGCTTGCATTAAGTTACGGATCAAGGGAAGAAATTGTTAATGTTATCAGAAATATATCAAAAAAAGTTGTTAATAATCAAATTGCCATTGAAGAAATTAACGAAAATATTATTAATAATCATTTATATACGTTTTCTTTGCCGGATGTTGATTTATTGATTCGAACGAGTGGCGAAAAAAGAATCAGCAATTTTTTATTATGGCAAATTGCTTATGCCGAATTGTATTTTACGGATACTCTTTGGCCTGATTTCAGAAAAGAAAATTTATATAAAGCCATCATAGATTATCAACAAAGAGAAAGAAGATTTGGTAAAACCAGCCAACAAATTGAAAAAATCAATGACTAAATTCAACATAGCGCTATTACTTTTTACAATTATTTTATCAACTAATGCCGCAACCGCGCAAGAACTGCCAGAAAATAATTCAGAAAATACACAAATTAAAAATGATACCATAATTAAGGATATTATTGTCAAAGACACTTTAATTCCAATAACATCAAACAACATTTTTGTTCAGGACGCCAATTATGAACTTGGAGGAATAAATGTTACGGGACTTCAAAAATTTGAAGAAGAAACCGTAAAAGTTTTTACCGGTTTGATTGTGGGACAAGAAATTAAACTTCCAGGAGACAAATTGACGAGTGCCATAAAAAAATTGTACGAAACCAAACAATTTAGCAATGTGGAAGTGTATGTTTCCAAAATAGACGGAAATGTAGCTTATCTGGAATTTGAAGTTCAGGAGTTGCCACAACTAAACAAAGTTACCATTCAAGGCGTCAAAAAAAGCAAGGCAAAAGATTTGCAAAAAGATGCCGAACTTAAAAAAGGCGAAATGGTAACAGACAACTTGATTGTTACCTCAAAAAACTATTTCAGAAAAAAATACCAGGAAAAAGGTTATTTAAACACCAAAGTCACCATTGACACAAAAAAAGACACCTCTGGCGTAAACATTGTGAATATGTTGGTTCACGTAGATAAAGGCGAAAAAGTAAAAATAAAAAATATCACTTTTGAAGGCAATGACGCATTTGGCAAAAAGAGACTCAAAAAAGCATTAAAAAAGACCAAAAAAGCGATGATAGGCAGATTTTGGAAAAAATCAAAATACATTGAAGCCGATTTTAAGGGAGATTTGGAAAATGTGGTGACCACTTACAGCGAAAAAGGCTATAGAGACGCAAGGGTCATTGACCATCAAATTATCCAAAACAAAGACAATTCAATAAGCATAAACATAAAAGTTGAAGAAGGAAAAAAATACATTTTTGGAGATATCAGCTTTTTGGGAAATACCAGATATACTGATGAACAACTTCAAAGTTTATTGAGAATACAAAAAGGCGACACCTATAACGGAAAGGTTTTAAAAGAAAGAGTTTCCGGTAACGGAAAACCCGATTCTGAAGATATTACTACCTTGTACCAAGATAACGGATATCTTTTTTCAAGAGTGATGCCTGTTGAAACAAGAATAAAAAATGATTCTATTGATGTTGAAATCAGGATTTATGAAGATTTGCCCACAAAAATTAAAAAAATTACAGTTAACGGAAACGAAAGAACCAATGACCACGTAATTTATAGAGAAATAAGAACAAAACCAGGCTATTTATACAGCAAAAGTGATATCATTAGAACCATTAGGGAAATTGGACAATTAGGCTTTTTTGATGCTGAGGCAATTACGCCCGATTTAAAACCAAATTACCAAGACAAAACAGTTGACATAGATTATACCGTTGCCGAAAAAGGCTCGAGCCAAATAGAACTGCAAGGCGGTTATGGCGGTGGCTCATTTATTGGAACTTTAGGCTTGTCATTCAACAATTTTTCCGTAAAAAACATATTTAACGGAAAAGCTTATAAGCCACTTCCAATGGGTGACGGACAAACACTGGCGTTGAGATTGCAAAAAAGCAGGTTTTACACTACGTCAAGTTTTTCATTTACCGAGCCTTGGTTGGGTGGTAAAAAGCCACAATCGTTGTCGTTTTCAATCTACAATTCTAAACAATTTAGGTTCAATCCCTCCACCAATAATGTTGATAAAAATCAACGTTTAAATATTATTGGCGCCACTGTTGGCTTGGGAAAACGTTTAAAATGGCCAGATAATTATTTTACCTTGTCACAAAGTATCAGTTACCAATTGTATGACTTAAAAGACTATCCAATTTCAACATTCTCATTTTCGAGCGGATCTTCCAATAACTTGTCTTATAGTATTACTTTAGGCAGAAGTTCGGCCGGCGCAAATCCGATATTTCCAACTTATGGTTCCGATTTTAGCATTGGCGCAAAATTGACCTTCCCTTATTCTTTGGTAAGCAATAAAGACTATGCTACCATTGACGATCGGGAGAAATACAAATGGTTGGAATACTACAAAACCAGTTTTAAGGGAAAATGGTACACTGCTTTAACAAAAGATTTGGTAATTATGACAAATGCTGAATTTGGTATTTTAGGAAATTACAATAAAAAATTAGGCGATTCGCCTTTTGAAAGATTCTTTGTTGGAGGAGACGGAATGGCTTCATTTCAATTAGACGGAAGAGAAACTATCGCATTAAGAGGTTATGAAAACAGCAGGCTATCATCAATCGACGGAGGTACCGTTTACAATAAATTTCAGATGGAATTAAGATATCCCATCACTTTAAAACCATCCGCATCCATTTATGTTTTAGGATTTGTTGAAGCCGGGAATTCGTATGACGGATTTAAAAACTTTAACCCGTTTGTGTTAAAACGCTCTGCCGGACTTGGTTTAAGAATTTTTATGCCTGCATTCGGATTGCTGGGAATTGACTTTGCAAACGGCTTTGATCCATTACCGGGAGAAACGGCAAAATCGGGTTGGCAAACTCACTTTATAATTGGACAACAATTTTAATTAAAAATCAGTTATATTTGTATATGAATAATTAAGTGGCACGATTTTTTCTAAAT
This sequence comes from Bacteroidetes bacterium HGW-Bacteroidetes-3, assembly GCA_002842505.1. Classification (GTDB taxonomy): domain Bacteria; phylum Bacteroidota; class Bacteroidia; order Flavobacteriales; family Flavobacteriaceae; genus Lutibacter. The sequence goes on from PHDE01000016.1 coordinate 30,106, forward strand.
ACATATTAGTTATGACAAAGAAGATTTTTTTATTTGCGTTTTTAATTTTGGGATTTACATCAATTGCACAAAAAGCCCTAAAAATAGGTTTTGTTGATTTGGAATATATTTTGGAAAACATTCCTGAATATATGGAAGCCCAATCAAAAATTAATGCTAAGGCAATCTCTTGGCAAAATGATATTGAAAAGCAACAAAAAGAAATTGAAGCTTTAAAAGTTGATTTGACTAATGAAAAAGCGCTTCTGACAAAGGCGTTAATAGAAGAAAAAGAGGAAGATATTCAAATTAAAGAACTGGATTTAAAAAATTTACAAATTGCTCATTTTGGCACGAATGGTGATTTGTTCTTTTTAAGGCAACAATTGGTAAAACCTGTTCAGGATATTGTGTACAATGCAATTCAAGATATTGCAAAAAAAAGAAGGTTTGATTTTGTAATGGACAAATCGAGTTCGTTGCTTATGTTATACACCAATAAGGAATTCGATATTAGCGAGTTGGTATTAAACAGTATTATAAGGTCGAAAAAAATAGATGCAATAAAAGAAAAACAGGATCTGAAAGAAAACGCAGTTGAAAATGAAAAAGATGACGCGGCAGAAATCAATGCCGATAACAAGGCCGATGCGTTGCAAGAAAAAATAGATGACCGAGAAACAAAAAAAGAAGCCTTAAAAAAGAAAATTGAAGACCAAAAAGCAGAAAAACTAAGACAAAGAGAAGCACAAAAAAAAGCCATTGAAGAAAAAAGACAACAAAGAATAATAGAAATTGAAGCGGCGAAAAAAGCCCAACAAGAAAAAAAAGAAAATAATTAATTTAAACAACAAGCAAGAAATGAAACATTTTAAAACCTTATTATTAATCGCAATTGTTACTTTAGGATTCAACACGATGCAGGCGCAACAAAAAATTGGCCATATCAGCACCGATTTGTTAATAAGCTTAATGCCAGAAACAAAAGCAATGAATGCCGAGATTGAAAAACTTAGTAAAACTTATGAAACTGAGCTGAAAGGTGAACAAGAAAAATTGGAAGCAAAATTAAAAAAATACGATGCTGAAGCAAGTTCACAAACTGACGATGTAAACCAAGAAAGAAGTGTTGAAGTTCAAAAAGACCAACAAAATTTATATCAGGCATCTCAAGTTGCAAAAGAAGACATTACAAACAGAAGAAATGAAATATTAAAACCTATTTTAGAAAAAGCGAAAAAAGCAATTGACGATGTTGCCTCAGCCCAGGGTTTCACTTATGTGTTAGAAGCTTCAACTTTGATTGTAGCCAACGGAACAGATTTGTTGCCTGCAGTGAAAACAAAATTAGGCCTTAAATAATAAAAAATAATTAGCTCAAAAAAAATCCCGCAATAGCGGGATTTTTTTTTACTTTTATGCCAATGAAAAACCCATAATGGGCAATTAAAAAACAAAGACCGGTTTCTCTCAATAAATTAACTATTGAAAATTTTAAGCGTCTTTTTTTATTCTTATGAGCAACGAACCCATCGGCATATTCGATTCTGGCATTGGCGGTACTTCTATTTGGAAAGAAGTTGTGAAACTGGTTCCAAATGAAAATACCATTTATTTGGCCGACAGCAAAAATGCGCCTTACGGAGAAAAACCTTCCGAAGAAATTATTGCGTTAAGCATTAAAAATACCGAGTTCCTGCTTTCAAAAGGATGCAAATTAATAATTGTTGCCTGCAATACTGCCACTACCAATGCCATTGATTATTTAAGAAAAAATTATTCTATTCCTTTTATTGGCATTGAACCGGCCATTAAACCCGCAGCACTTTTAAGCAAAACAGGCGCTATTGGCATTTTAGCCACAAAAGGAACTCTCTCAAGTAAACTTTTTGAAAAAACCACCAGGGAATATACCAAAAACATTACTACCATAGAACAGGATGGTGAAGGATTGGTTCCTTTAATTGAAGAAGGAAAATTAAATTCCCCTGAAATTAATGAGTTGCTTTCAGCCTACTTAAAACCAATGTTAAAATTTAATATTGACCATTTAGTTTTAGGCTGTACACATTATCCATATTTAATTCCCCAAATTAAAAAGGTAATTGGCGAGAAGGTAAATATTATTGATTCTGGCGAAGCAGTTGCTAAACAAACAAAGGCAATTTTGGAAAAACACAACCTGCTTTCAACTTCAGCAACCAGGAGCCACCATCAGTTTTATACCAATGCCGAAACAAAAGTTTTAAAAGAAATTTTAAGCGATGTGGCTGTTGAATTTAAGGTTGAAAAGCTGGATTTTTGATTTACAATTTATGCCAATCTTTTAACTAGACTTTTGTCTTTCGACTTCTGGCTTCGGTCTTTTTACTTTTTACTTTTTACTTTTTACTTTTTACTTTTTACTTTTAACTTTTAACTTTTAACTTTTAACTTTTAACTTTTAACTTTTAACTTTTAACTTTTAACTTTTAACTTTTAACTTTTAACTTTTAACTTTTAA
>PHDE01000202.1 GCA_002842505.1 Bacteroidetes bacterium HGW-Bacteroidetes-3
AGTTGAGTTATTCCGGAAGTATGAATCAGGTGAAGATTCGTTTTTCAATAAAGTCCGCTGGACTTTGGGTACAAGCTATCCTTTAACAAAGAAATCAGACATTAAACTCTTTTACCGCCTCGAAAGTAACTTGAATCAAAGTTACAGCAAGAATATTTACATTCTGGGTTTAGGTTATAAATACTCTTTTTAAAAACTCCGGATATGAAGAAGATACAAATAACCAGGCTTGCAATGTTTTTGCTTTCTTTCAGCTTACTATTCAGCTCATGCTATAAGGAAGAAGTTATTTATGATGAGTCATACAACGGGGGAGTTATTCCCGGAACAGGATTTAGATTTAACGCAGTCGACCGTTGTGAGAACTTTAGATTTGGCGTATTACCCAAATGAAAGGGGAAGTTACAATTATGACACTTCCAATTTGGGCGCCGATGGAAAATTTACAAATCCGGAAGACAGATGGGCGGGGATTACAAGGCCGTTAACCACCACAGATTTTGAACAATCTAACGTTGAATATATTCAATTTTGGCTGATGGATCCTTACGACCATTATTCTATCACCAATGAAGAAGGATTGCCTGCAGGCGTAAATCCGAACGATCCCGCAAACCAGGTTGGGGAATTGTATTTTAACCTTGGAAATGTTTCAGAAGACGTTTTAAAAGACGGCAGAAAAATGTATGAAAACGGTTTGCCTGAAAATCCGTTGAGCACCAACAACACAGAACCGACTGCTTGGGGTAAAATTCCTACAAACCAATCGTTATTATACGCATTTTCCGACAAGGACAATGAGCGTTTGAGCCAAGATATTGGGTTGGATGGATTGAATGACAATGAGGAAACCCAATTGTTTGGAACCGCTTTTGGTCCCGATCCGGCAAATGACAATTATTCTTATTTCCGAAGTTCAGCATACGATTCAAATAACGCATCCATTTTAACGCGGTATAAAAAGTTTAACAATACGCAAGGAAATTCACCGACCAATAATTTATCTACGGAAAGTTATCCAACTTCAGCAACCACTTTTCCTGATGTTGAAGACATCAATAAAGACCAAACCATGAATACGGTTGAAAGCTATTATCAATATAAAGTGTCTTTAAATAAAAATGATTTGGTTATTGGCCAAAACAATATTGTTGATGAAAAAAAGGTAACCGTTGAGCTTGAAGACGGCAGCAGAAAAGAATTTAGATGGCTGCAATTCAGGATTCAGGTAAGCAGTCCGGATGAAATTGTCAATAATATCACCGGTTTTAATTCCATTCGTTTTATGCGACTGTTTTTAACCAAATTTAAAATGCCGGTTGTGTTGCGTTTTGGCGAATTGCAATTGGTTCGTGGAGATTGGAGACGTTTTACCAAAACTTTGGATGAAGCAATTGTGCCGCCACAAGATTTAACAAATACACAATTGCAAAACTTTCAGGTGGGCGTGGTCAATATTCAGGAAAATGAAAGCAGAAATCCGATTCCTTATGTGTTGCCTCCGGGAATTCAGCGTGAAATTTTAAGGGGAACCACCACTTTGCAAAAACAAAACGAGCAATCATTATCGTTAAAAGTCACCGATTTGGAACCCGAAGAAACAAGAGCAATCTTCAAAAATGTAAGGGTAGATTTAAGAATGTACAAACACTTAAAATTGTTTTTGCATGCAGAGGGAGTTCAAACAAAACCGCAGGTACAAGACAATGAATTAAAAGCCATCATAAGAATTGGAAGTGATTTAAACGACAACTATTATCAGATTGAAAAACTATTGACCATTTCAGACTATGGCGTAACAACACCGTTTGAAATTTGGCCCGAAGAAAACAATATAGATGCCTTTTTGGAATATTTGGGAAAACTTAAATTGTTGCGATTTGAAGAAGGCATAGCGCCAAATGTGCTTTATCCGGCAGTAAATATGCCTTCACCCATTGAAGGATTGGAAGGTTATGAAATTAGGGTAAAAGGAAATCCGAATTTGGCGAACATTAAAACCATTATGCTCGGCGTAAAAAACGTTGCAAACACCAATCAAAGTGCCGAAATTTGGTTTAACGAAATGCGGGTTTCTGAGTTTGACAATAAAGGCGGATGGGCGGCTGTGGTGAGTGCCGACGCAAATTTTGCCGATTTTGCGGATGTTTCCTTAACAGGAAGAATGGAAACACAAGGTTTTGGTGGTATTGAACAAAAAGTAAATGAACGCAGCCAACAAGACACGAAATTGTATGATATAGTGACTAATGTGAATTTAGGCAAGCTGTTGCCTAAAGATTGGGGCATAAAATTACCTTTTAATTATAGCGTTTCCGAAGAATTTAAAGATCCAAAATATGATCCGCAATACCAGGATGTTTTGTTTGATGACGCTAAAAATATCAATCCAAACAGCAGCAGCGCACGAGATTACACCAAGCGAAGAAGCATCAGTTTAATCAATGTCAGAAAAGAATTTAATCCAAATTCAGAAAATAAAAAACATTTTTACAGCGTGGAAAATTTATCGGTTTCTTATGCCTATAACGAAACCTACCACAAAGATTACAATGTTCAAAAATTCAGCGACCAAAATGTTCGGACTTCCGCCAACTATAATTATACTTTTAAGGAATTATCCATTGAACCTTTTAAAAATTCATCTGCGTTAAGCAGCAAGTATTTGAAATTCATCAAAGATTTTAACGTGAATTTATTGCCTTCAACAATCTCTGTAAATTCAAATATAATCAGGCGTTATAATGAGCAATTATCCAGAAGTTTAATTGAGGGTTTGCCTGAATTGCCTGTGCTGAAACAGCGTCATTTTATGTTTGATTGGGATTATGCGATTGGGTACAATTTAACAAAATCGCTGCAGTTTAATTTTAGGGCCGCGAACAATTATCTTTATGATGCTTTCAAATCTACGGATGACGTAAAATTATTTGACAACTTCTTTACCGTAGGAAGGCCGGACCATTACCACCAATCGCTAAATGGAACTTACAAAATACCTTTAAATAAAATACCGTTTTTGGATTTTGTGAATGCCGACTATGCTTATACGGCCGATTTTGACTGGCAGGCATCTTCACAGTCTTATATTGATAAAGTTGGAAATGTAATTCAAAATGCAAACACACAAACTATTGGCGTTGATGTTGATTTTGATAAATTTTACAAAACCATTGGCGTTGATAAACTTTTTAATAAAAAGAAAGCTAGTACAACTGTTGCGCCAAAAGAGCCCGGAAATGAAAATAATGCAGCAAAAAAGAACAATTCTGTCGGTTCTGAAATTGGGCAAACCTTTTACAATGTGCTGACTTCAGTAAAAAAAGCTCGAATTAATTATTCTGAAAATAACGGAACTTACCTTCCTGGCTATGTTCCTGAAATCGGATTTTTGGGACGCGATAATTTTAGCGGAAGTCTTGCGCCAACATTTGGGTTTGTGTTTGGAAGCCAGATAGACATTAGACAAAGAGCTGTTGAAAACGGCTGGTTATTGTCGAGAGACATTAATGATCCGTATTTTAACAAAACATTTAGCCAAACGCATTTAAACAAACTGGATGCAACTATTGTGGTGGAACCATCCCAAAATTTAGACATAGAATTTAGGGGAAGTAAAACTTACACTAAAAATACCTCACAACAATTAGATGTTGTGAATAACATATTAGATACCAATTCACCAATTACAGAATATGGAAATTTCAGCATCAGCCACAATATGTTAAAAACATCATTCAAAAACAGTGATGTCACTTTTGAGGAATTTAAAAATAACAGAGCAATCATTGCGCAACGTTTGGCAACAAATACAGGCCAGTCCATAAATGGTTTTGGAGAAACAAGCGAACAGGTGATGTTGCCGGCATTTATTGCCGCTTATTCAGGAAAAGATGCGGCTTCAGTAAATTTAAGCGCTTTTAGGGAAGTGCCTATCCCAAGTTGGAAATTAACTTACAAAGGATTGATGAAAATAGGTTGGTTTAAAGAAAATTTCAGAAGTTTTTTGGTTACGCACAGTTATAATTCGCTATATTCCATCACAAGTTTCAGCAATAATTTGTCGTATAATAACGATAATCCTTATGGTGAAACTGACATAGCAGGGAATTATTTTAACAAAACACTCTTTACAAATGTTAATTTACTGGAAGAATTTTCTCCACTGATAAAAGTGGACGTAAAAATGAAAAATTCCGTATCTTTCAGCGGTCGAATTAACAAAGACAGAGGACTTACTTTAAACTTCAATAACAACACAATTACGCAGATAAAAGGCACTGAATATGTGATTGGATTGGGGTATAGGATTAAGGATTTGGCCATGAGATTTAGTTTCGGCGGTGAGCAGACAAAATTGAAGGGAGATTTGGATTTAAGGGCAGATATTTCTTTAAGAGATAATGAAACAATTATTAGGGCAATTGACAAGGATAACGATCAAGTAACTGGTGGGCAACGGTTATTGTCCGTGAAATTCTTTGCGGATTATGCAGTAAGCAAAAATTTAACCGCCTCTTTTTACTTTGACCAAAGTTCATCACAATATGCAATTTCAACAACTTTCCCAAGACAGTCTGTAAGTTCAGGGATAAGTGTAAGATATATATTTGGCAATTAAACAATAAGTAACTAATCAGTACTTAAAGTGCCTAAAGTTTGAAGTACTTAAAGTTAAAAAAA
>PHDE01000017.1 GCA_002842505.1 Bacteroidetes bacterium HGW-Bacteroidetes-3
CTTACCAAAACAGGTTTTCCAAAACTCATATATTGAAAAAGTTTGTTGGCGTAAGCCACGTCGTGTTGAATATTTCTATGTAACGGCGAAATGCACACGGAACTCGCCAAAATATAAGACGGAAATAAACTCACGTCCTGCCAACCTTGAAAATCAACATAGTTTTCCAACTTCAAATCAATTACTTGTTGTTTCAAAACGGCGTCTGTAGAACTAATCCCCACAATGACCAACTTTACATTTGGAATTTTTTCCTTTAAAATCACCAATGATTCAATGGCTGTTTGCAAGCCGCGGCGCAATCCGGTATCGCCCAAATAAAGAATTACAAAGTCGTTTTTGTAAGCTTCAACAATCGAATTATCAATTTTGGCTTCTTTATAAAATGATTGATGTACTGTATTTGGAACGAGCACAATTTTATCGCGGGCAATTTTTGTACGGCCAATAACTTCTTCAATAAATTCTTGCGAAACCGTGATAATTTTAGTCGCTTTATGAATAAATTCTTCCTCTTTTTGTTTCCATTTTTTGGGAGAAATTAGCTGTTTTCCGGGAAACTTTTGAAGATGTGCATACAATTTCATAATTTCAGGCATATTGTCATGCAAGTCTAAAACTGTTGGTAATTTCAATATTTTATTTGCCTTAAAAACTGCCTCCGCAATTCTCATGTCATGAATGTGAATGGTTTCTATCTTATATTTAGTTAAAAAATGACCTGTTTTTCGCTTCATTAAATTAGTATAAAATGGAAACGTATAAGCCAGTGCAGATAATTTATATTCCAACATATTGGATTGATAACGCTTAACCTGAATGTCGTTGATTAAAATATTACGCTCACTTTTATTATATTTCAAGCAAAACAGAAAAACTTCATGCCCTTCTTTGATTAGTGAAATTGCCTCATTTTCAACCCTTGGATCGGGCGGAAACGTTTTGTCTAAAATCATTCCAATTCGCATATCAACTATTTTTTAAATAAAAATTGAAAATGGTTTAATTTAACTTTACTTACATCTAAAATTGCAAGTGTCATTTGAGAATCACTTTGTATTAATTTTGATAGATTATAACAACTTTTAAACGATAAAGCATTGTGCATCAGATAAATAAATTAATGTTGAATTCCTTCACAAGGTATTGATTTAATTATAGATAATCAATAAAAATATTTTTTGGGAAATATGGCTTTCGCGCAATAAAAAAGGTGCTTAAAAGCACCTTTTCCCTTTTCATAACTTGTTTTACCCTTTTCAAATAATTTTCCTGCAATTGAGTTGACTTATGCGAATGTACATTGAATATCTTTAAAGCAAAACAACTCATTTACAAGCGTTCATATTTTATACATGAGCGTATTTTATAAATTTATAAGCGTTATATTTGGTCCTTAGTCGTTATCTATAAATGCTTAAAATTACTCATATTTTTATTGTATTCTTCCTGTTTCTGACCACTTTACAAGCCCAAATTCCGGAATTAACAAAATTTACAACAAATAATGGATTGCCGAGTAACACTATTAACCAGACGAAAGAATATAGAAAAAAGATAAAAGACTTTGCGATAGAAATAAATTGTTTATCACATTTTCTTTTCCTTAATATATTACCATCGATTTAATATTTACGATATTGTGCAAAATGAAAATGGCTTTATTTGAATTTGCAACCAATTAAATTGCATATTTATGTTTCCAATTCTCAAAGTTATTGGTATCCAATTTGATAACCCAAGGAATCAACTATAACAAATTTGGGCATTTCAATTTCAAACATTAATAAATGCCTTCAGATAAATATCAAAAAAATTAAGAAAATTTAATCATAATTTCAAATTTAAAAGATGAATTCAATACCTTAGTAAAATGATAATCAACCGTAAAGTATCTTTAATAAATTTTATAACATCCCTATGATAAATGTCGTAATTATTGAAGATGAAACTGCATCATATGAGTATCTTAAATATATCTTAGAACTAAATTATAGTCCTAAACTCAATATTATTGGTCATTCACCCAGTGTTGAAAAAGGAATTAAATTGATAAACGACCTAAATCCGCAATTGGTGTTTTTAGACATTACATTACAAGACGGCAATGGTTTTGAAATTCTGGATCATTTCTCAAATTCTTCAACATTTGAAGTCATTTTCACCACTGGTCTCAAAGATTACAAAGAAAAAGCGATGGATTATTTTGCTTTTTATTATCTGAATAAACCTATAGGAGAAGCACAATTAATTGCTGTTGTGGACAAATTTCTATCCAAGAAATCGGCTTTTGACAATGAAAGGTTCATTGCATTTAAAAACCAAGTCGAAAACAAACAGCATAAAATCTCTCTTCCAATGAAAAATGGAGATTTTGTGATTGTTGACATTGATGATATTTTATACTGTGAAGCTGATGGAAGTTACACCAACTTTTACACAACGGACAATAAAATTTATACCGCCTCAAACAATTTAAAAAAGGTAGAAAACATTTTAACGCAAGCCACTTTTTTCAGAATCCATCGTTCTACACTGTTAAATTTAAAGCACATTATTCAATATAACAAAACGGGAGAACTTACGCTCTCAAACAAAAAAAAGATGATGGTTTCCGCAAGGAATAAAACAAATTTTTTAAGAGTTCTGAAATTGATGAATTATTCTGTCAGTTAACTTTTCTTTCTGTCGACAAAAAACCATCCAACGGAAATAATTAAAAGCAATCCGTAAGAAATTAAGGTAATTGTGCCGCCTTGTTTTATCACCGCAGGTTCAAATTTAAATTCAATTTTATGTGTTCCTTTAGGAATTTCCAATCCGCGCAGTACATAATTTACACGGTAATGCGGTGTTAAATTTCCGTCGATATAGGCGTTCCAGCCATCTTTGTAATAAATTTCAGAAAAAACGGCAAATTGGTTTTCTTTTGAATTGAAATCGTAAACCAAATCATTTAACGCATAAGAAGTTAAATGAATTGTTGCGGTAGAATCTTTTGGATAATTTGCGTTAAATCCTTCTAAAACAAAACTTTTGTCGATAACGGCTTCCGTTTTGGTTTTTAAACTGTCTAACGCCAATATTTCTTCATTGGCATTGTTTGCCACTTTAATTTTATTTACCAACCACACATTTCCATTGGCTCCTGGATTTTGCTGCACGGTTTCCCTCCTGCTTCCATCCTCAAAAATAAAATATTTGGTATTGAGCATATTTAACACTTCAATATTGTTTTTGGCAATCTGAAAATCGAACAACTCTTGGTATCTTTCCATTTTTGCTGCATGATAACCACCAATAGAATGATGAAAATAAGAAGTGCTTCCGTCATTCATTGGATCTACCATAAAATTGGCAACGCGGTAATAACTTTTGTCTTTCAGTATTTCCTGGTCAATTTCTGAAGCCACAAAAGGTTTGTCAATTTCCCTTGCATTTTGAAAATCGGCGTTGTTTACGTACCGTTTGTCCACTGAAACCAAATCGAACAAAATGAGGCCAGCCAAAATAATTATAGCATAATCTTTAGGCAACTTTTCTTTAACAAATAGCCACAAAACCCCGGCAGAAATCAACACAAAAATAAGCGTTCTTAAACTATCGGAAAAGAAAATCGCTTTTCTGTCGGCAATAATGACCTCTAAAAAGCCCGGCAACATTTGGTTGTAACTTGCATCTCTCAATCCTTCAAAGGCAAAAATACTTGTGCCGAATAAGGTAAAAATTAAGGCGATGCCTCCTGTAATGTATAACGTATTTTTTAATGCTTTTAATTTTATTTCAGCGGAATTTGTGTTGGTAAAAAATTCCTTTAACGCCAATATTCCCAACAAAGGAACGGCCAATTCGGCAATTACCTGAATGGATGAAACCGCCCTGAATTTATTGTACATTGGAACATAGTCAATAAAAAAGTCGGTCAAAAAATTGAGGTTTTTCCCCCAACTGAGTAAAATTGAAAAGACAACAACACCAACCAACCATTTCTTTAATTTTCCTTTTACCAAAAAAATACCCAATACAAATAAAAACACCAACACGGCGCCAATATAGGCAGGCGCCTCAACACCAGGTTGTTTTCCCCAATACATTGGCGCAAATTCAGTAAATTCTTTGGCTTGCCTCGGATCGGTTTTGTCTTTTAAAAAATTATAAATATTGGAATCCAATCCAACATTTTCATAATTTCCGCCTCCCATAAAACGGGGAATAAACAAGTTAAATGTTTCTAAAATTCCATAACTGTAAGTGGTGATATATTCTTTTGACAATCCGCTGGAAGCTTCTTTTGGCGAACCATCCGGATTGATGGTCAGCTCACTTTTCCCTCTGGTGCTGTGCGCCACATATTCTTTGGTCGCCAACAAACTTGTTGCATTGGTTCCAACAGCCAAAACCACCGCCACAGTTAAAATGGCAATACTTTTAAAAAATGCAGGCAATTGCTTATTTTTAAATGCCTCAATTAAATAGAAAACGCCCAAAATCAACACTGCAAAAAATAAATAATAAGTCATTTGTGGATGGCTCGCATTGATTTCCAACGACATAGCAACAGCAGTCAGCAAAAAACCCCATAAATAATTGCGCTGCAGCACCAATAAAATTCCTGCCAAAACCATTGGCATATAAGCAATTGCGTGCGCTTTTGAATTGTGGCCAACGCCTAAAATAATAATGAAATAGGTTGAAAACCCGAATGCCAAAGCCCCCAAAATTGCCAATTTATACTCCACTTTTAAGACCAGCAACAATATAAAAAAGCCCAAAAAATACAGAAACAGATAATCTGCCGGTCTTGGTAAAAATCGTAAAATACGATCTATTTTTTTTACATAATCATTTGGATATAAAACACTTAAATTATAAGTTGGCATTCCGCCAAAAGCCGCATTGGTCCAATAAGGTTCTGCATCATTTTCACTTCTGAAATCGTTAATTTCCTTGGCCATTCCGGTAAAATGCTTGATGTCATTTTGGAATATTTTTTTTCCTTCAAGAATTGGGGAAAAATAAGCGACAGAAATTAGAATAAATATTGCAATTGCAATTAGGAACGGAATGCTTTTTTTTATGGAAAAATTCATTTATTTATCGTCTTTAACTTCTTCATAATCAACATAATCGCCTATATTTTTATTTCCTTCTTTATAATCTGAAGGTTTTTTGGCGATTACTGTTTCTCCAACTTTACCGGCTGATTTTTCTTGTTGATTATTAAATTGATGTTGCTGATCTTTCATTTTTTTTTCAACATTGTCAATAATTTTGCTCACAAATAAAGGCAAAATATACCTTCCTATAAATTTAATAGCATAATATACAATTACTATAATTGCTAACGTTCTTAACAATCCCATTTCATAAAGTTTTTATAATTTTCAAAAATAACAATTTGAGAGGAACTAAAACGTTTAATTATATAAAATCTTATCTTTGACACATCAAACCATCTAAACTATGAAAAACGTCCTATTTTTAGTTGTCTTTTTAGCAAGTTTTCAGTTGATTACAGCGCAATACACCGAAATTATCAACTCCAAAAGACCCGGTTTTTCCGAAAGTCCGTATGGCGTCGGCACCAATGTTTATCAGTTTGAAACCGGCATGTTTTATAACAGCAACAATGACGAAAACTTGGATGCACATCCAAAAACGCTGGGAGGTGAATTGTTTTTCAGGGTTGGAAAATTTAAAGAACGATTGGAATTTAACGCGAATGTTGCTTATCAACGCGATGAAATTAAAAATCCGTTGGGTTCAAATTTTCATATTAAAGGAATAAGTGACCTTACCATTGGCGCAAAATATTTGGTTTATCAGCAGGAATTTAAAGATAAATCGAAGGAGATTCGCAGTTGGAAACGCAGGGTAGCTTTTGACAAAAATCGATTAATTCCTTCTGTTGGCGTTTATGGCGGAGCACATTTAAACTTTTTGGGGAAAGATTACAAAAATGACGGGATGAGTTATAAAGGCGCTATTTTGTTGCAAAACGATTTCTCGGATCGATTGGTTTTATTGACAAATTTGATTGCGGATAAAATTACTTCTGAAGATAAATATTACTCCTATATTGTAACGATGACGTATGCAATTAATCAAAATTGGTCTTATTTTATTGAAAATCAAGGAAGATATTACAATGATTTTTCGCCAAATTATCAATTTGGAACAGGAATCGCCTATTTGGTTACGGAAAATTTGCAATTGGACGCTTCCGCAAGAACAAACTTTTTGGACGATTATTCCTATTTATATGCCACCGCCGGATTTTCCTATAGGTTAGACCGCCATAAGGATTCTTTTGTTTACAAAAATTCACCAAAAGAAACAATGTCAAAAAGGCCTAATCGAAAAGGATTCTTTTCAAGAATTTTCAGCAAAAAGCGTAAATAATTTCACAAATATGATGATTACACTTCAAGAAATGACTTCAAAAAAGGAAATGAAAGCTTTCGTTAAATTTCCTTTCAAACTGTATAAAAACAATCCTTATTGGGTTCCTCCTATTATTAATGATGAAGTTGAATCTTTCGACAAAACCAAAAATCCGGTTTTTCAGCATGCAACAGCACGTTTTTTTGTGGCGCTAAAAAACAATGAAATTGTTGGCCGAATTGCCGCAATTGTTAATTCCACAGAAATTAATCAACAAAATGTAAAAAAAATGCGCTTTGGCTGGTTCGATTTTATTGATGATTTGGAAGTTTCAAAAATGCTTTTGAAAAAAGTTGAAGAAATAGGAACTCAAAATCAATTAGAATTTATGGAAGGCCCAATGGGCTTTTCCAACCTCGATAAAGTGGGCGTTTTAACGGAGGGTTTTGACACTATTGGCTCTATGATTACCTGGTACAATTACCCATACTATCAAGAACATTTAGAAAAATTGGGCTTCAAAAAAGAAAAAGAATATTTTGAGAGTAAATTTCCTTTTGAAAACGTAAAACCTGATTTTTTTTCAAAAGCAAGTGGGCTGATTAAAAAGCGCTACCAGCTTAAATCAATTAATTTTACGCGTTCCAAAGACATATTCCCTTATGTTGATAAAATGTTCGACCTGTTTAATGAGAGTTATGCTTCATTAGCGTCATTTGTGCCAATTTCAGACATTGAAAAGGAATATTTCAAAAAAAAATACATCAGTTTTATAAATCCGGAATTAATTACATTTGTGGCCGATAAAGATGATAATTTGGTGGCTTTTGCCATTACCATGCCTTCTTTTTCGGTGGCGTTGCAAAAAGCAAAAGGAAAATTGTTTCCTTTTGGGATTTTTCACTTATTAAATGCCAGAAAAAACAGTAAAGACATTATTTTTTATTTAATTGGCGTACATCCAAGCTACCAAAATAAGGGAGTTCATGCCATTATTTTTGAAGATTATTACAATGCTTATACAAAAATGGGAATCGAAAACTGTTTTAGGACGCCGGAATTGGCAACCAATACTGCCATTGCGGCGCTTTGGAAAAATTTTGAACCGGTAATTTATAAAAAACGCAGCACTTTCAGAAAAGATTTATAATGCAATTATTTTACAATTCACAATTAACAACCAACACCAAGCAATTTACTTTTGATAAAATTGAAAGCAAGCACATTGTGCGTGTATTAAGAAAAAAAGAAGGCGATAAAATTTTTATCACCAATGGGTTGGGCCAATTATTTACTTCGGAAATTTTATTTGCCGACGATAAAAAATGCTTGGTTAAAATTGTGAATTTGGAAACACAAAAAAATGAAAGAAATTATTATTTGCACATAGCCATTGCACCCACAAAACTGAACGACCGCTTTGAATGGTTTTTAGAAAAAGCGACAGAAATTGGCATTGATGAAATTACACCAATTATTTGCGAACATTCTGAACGTAAAGTACTTAAATTGGACAGAATGGAGAAAATAATTCTTTCAGCCGCCAAACAATCGCTTAAATTCCATTTCCCAAAATTGAATGAACCCATCACTTTTAATGCGTTTATGCAATGTAATTTCAGCGGACAATTATTTGTGGCACATTGTGAGAAAACCAGCAAAAAATCATTAAAATCGGAATTGAAACCCAACCTAAAAACCACCATACTTATTGGACCGGAAGGCGATTTTTCATCCAAAGAAATTAAACAAAGTTTGGACAATAACTTTATTCCTGTATCTTTGGGAAAAAGCCGTTTGCGCACTGAAACTGCGGGTATTGTTGCAGTTCACAGCGTGGCATTTGTAAATGAATAAATTTAATGGTTGCATTTCCTAAATCTTATGTTGAAATCCTAAATTTTAGATTAAAGGTTTGTCTTTTTTCCATATTCTTTTTTCTCTTTTCTCTTTTCACAATTTTTGCCCAGCAAGTTGCTGTTTTAAAATACGGCGGCGGCGGCGATTGGTATGCAAATCCGACCGCTGTGCCCAACCTTATAAAATTTTGCAACAAAAACATAAATACATCCATCAAAGAAATTCCGGAAACAGTTGAAGTGGGCAGCGTCGCTATTTTTAATTATCCCATTGTTTTTATGACAGGACATGGAAATGTCAGTTTTTCAGATGATGATGCAGAAAACTTAAAAAATTATCTGGTTTCGGGTGGATTTTTACATGTTTCCGACAATTATGGACTCGATGCTTATGTTAGAAGAGAAATGAAAAAAGTTTTTCCGAAGCTGGATTTTCAAGAAATACCCTACAATCATCCTATTTATCACCAAACTTTTAATTTTGAAAACGGCTGTCCTAAAATCCATGAGCACGACAGTAAACGACCCCAGGGTTTTGGCTTGTTTTATGAAGGAAGATTAATTTGTTTTTACGATTATGAATCGGATTTAAGTGATGGCTGGGAAGATGAAGAAGTACACAACGATCCTTATGAAATTCGTGAAAAAGCGTTAAAAATGGGTGCTAATATTGTTGAATACGCTTTTAAAAATTAGGATGACAGAAAATTTAGATTCCTTAAAAATAAATTTCAATACCGAAGGTATTTGGGTTTTAAACATTACCCTTGCCATTATTATGTTTGGCGTGGCGCTTGGAATTACCGTGGACGATTTTAAACGATTATTTCAAAATCCGAAAATTTTGTTGACAGGTGTCATTTCGCAATTTATTTTATTGCCGATGGTCACTTTTATTTTTATAAAATTGGTGAATCCAATGCCAAGCATTGCGTTGGGAATGATGATGGTCGCCGCTTGTCCGGGCGGAAACATTTCAAATTTCATGACACAAATGGCCAAAGGAAATTCGGCATTGTCCATTAGTTTAACCGCATTTTCAACTTTGTTTTGCTTGGTAATGACGCCTTTTAATCTCTATTTTTACGGAAATTTATACGCACCAACCGCAAAAATTTTACAAACCATTGAATTAAATCCTTGGGAACTGGTGAAATTGGTTACCCTAATTTTAGGAATTCCGTTGATTCTGGGAATGTGGGTAAGAAATTCAAAGCCGGCATTGTCGGCTAAATTGGCTAAAATACTAAAACCTGTTTCGTTGCTCATTTTTATGCTTTTTATTGTTATCGCTTTCTATGATAATTTGTATATTTTTATAAATTACATTGAATATGTCCTTATTTTGGTCATTGCCCATAATTTACTGGCCTTGGCAACAGGGTTTTATTTTGCCAAATTGATGAAACTGTCCTTTGAAAACCAGAAAACAATTTCCATTGAAACCGGAATTCAAAACTCCGGATTGGGATTGTTGCTTATTTTTAGTTTTTTTAACGGTTTGGGCGGTATGGCTTTGTTGGTCGCTTTTTGGGCGATTTGGGATATTTTTTCAGGCTTGGCAATCGCAACTTATTGGTCAAAACAAAAAATAAAAAAATAGATTTGAGAAATCTTTGGTACAAAATCGTCAGAATTTATGTAAAAATTGGATTGTTCTTTTTGTTCAAAAGAATTTCAGTTAATGGCCAGGAAAATATCCCGAAAAAAGGTGCCGTAATTTTCATCGGAAACCATCAAAATGCATTAATTGATGCTATCTTAGTGCCAACAACCAATAACAGAAACATACATTTTCTAACTCGAGCCAGCGCCTTCAAAATTGGCTTTGTCAACAAAATATTGCGGTCTCTTAATATGATTCCGGTTTTTAGAATAAGGGACGGCGTTAGCACAATGAAAAAGAATTTTGAAGTTTTTGAGCACTGCATAGAAATTTTGAAACAGGAAAAAGCCCTTCAAATTTTTGCTGAAGGAGAACATCATTTAGAAAGAAAAATTGTACCGTTAAAAAATGGATTTGCGCGAATTATTTTAGGGACACTTCAAAAATATCCCAATTTGAATATTTACATAATTCCTGTCGGCATAAATTACGATTCCCATTTAAATTTTCCAAGCAGCGTTTCTCTTTTTTATGGAAAGCCAATACTTGCCAATCTATTTATTGATCTTAAAAACCCCGATTTAAAATTTAAGGAAATCACCAACCAAGTTTTTTCAGCCCTAAAAAAATTGACGCTTCACGTGGAAGATTCGGTTAACTATGATGAAATAATTGGAAAATTGGAAGCCTTCGGCGTTGATTATTTAAATCCGTTTGAAGCAAACAAACTCGCTGAAAATATTGAGAACATTTCTTCATCATCAAGCAGAAAAAAGGAAAAAATAAACTGGTTTGCCCCTATTCATTTACTTGCCAAATTAAACAGTATTTTTCCTTTGTTACTATGGAAATACATCAAGCCAAAAATTCAGGACATCGTTTTTACAAATACCTACAGATTTGCATTTATCACCACCGTTTTTCCCCTATTTTATTTAATACAGACTATAATTGTCTATATTATTTTTGATTTAAAATTCGCTGTTATTTACCTTTTTGTCAGCATTTTACTGGGAATTATTTCAGCAAAAACAATGAACGTTACTTTATAATTGCATCTTGTATCAACTGTTGAATTTGTGTTCTAATATTGTATTTCACCAAGTCCATATTTGCTGAAGTGGGGAAAATTCTGTTCGATAAAAACACATACACAATTTCCGATTCAGGATCAGCCCAAGTATAAGTTCCCGTAAAACCGCTATGTCCAAAACTGCTGTCGGAAACGCAGCCGCACGTTGCTTTTACGTTTTCATCTAGTTGAGGCTTGTCGAAAACTATGCCTCTCCTCACACCTTCAGCAGCATAATAACGGTGGTTAAACTTATCAAGGGTTTTAGGTTTAAAATATCTTTGTCCGCCATAATAGCCTTTTTGAAGGTACATTTGCATCATTTTAGCGATGTCATTTGCATTGGAAAACACACCGGCGTGACCGCCGATTCCCCCTTGCATTGCCGCGCCCATATCGTGTACATCACCGTGAACCAATTTAAATCGGTAATAATTATCTTTTTCCGTAGGTACAATTTCATTTTCTGAAAATTTATCCAAAGGCACATAAGTTGTTCTGTTTGCGCCCATCGGTCTATAAAAATGCAATTGGGTAAGCTCGTTTAAATCAGCTTTATAATAGTCTTCAATATATTTTTTGAAAATATAAAAAGGCAAGTCACTGTACTTATATTCCTTCTTTTTAAGCTGTTCGGCATCCGCTATAATATCAAACATTTCATCTTCATAATCGTTTAGTAAATACAAACTGTCCGTCACTTTTATGTTGAATTTATGACTTCTTTCAGTGCGGTAAAAGTCGGCAGAAGGTTTTTTAGTAACGCTGTCCAACGTTTTTAAATAAAATGGAATCCAAGGTTTTAACGCTCCATAATGCGAAAGCACTTCTTTCACCGTCAATTTATTTTTATTTGTTCTTTTTAATTTATGGATTAGGCTCCCCAAAGTACTGTTAAGATTCAAAATGTCACGTTCTTCAAGCTCCATAATTAAAGGCAATGTGGCCATTATTTTTGTTAGCGACGCAATATCATATAAATCACTGTTTAGCACAGGACTTTTCTCTTCATCGGTATGAAAACCAAAACTTTTATTGTACACCACTTTTCCTTTTCGCGCCACTAAAATTTGCATTCCGGGTGCCATTTTTCCTTTTAAAACAACTGCGGCCACCGAATCAATTTTGCTTAATTTTTCACTGCTCAAGCCTACATCTTCCGGAATTGAATACCCTAAAAGTCCGAGTGAATTCGACATCAATCCTTCATTCTCAGAAAATTGACCAGCGATAGAAACCGGTAATTTTCCTTTAATTTCCATTGCGCCAAATAGCATTTGCGCTGAAATTTCCTGGGCAATTTTACTGTTTTGAAAAGTAACAACCACGCCTTCTATATTTTTAAAATTTTCGAGCTGCAATAAACTGTACGGACTTGCGAAAACATCTAAAATAACGGTATTGGTTTTGGCAATTTCCTGAAGTTTGGCCAATTCTTCGTCTTTAAATTTATAATCTTTCCACGGACTGTCATTTGATTTGTGGAATCCTACAATTACCAAGTTATAAGGTTTTAGGTTGTCCGTTAAAATTTCCAAAGTATCGTTTGAAATTTCATCAATTTCCGCATAGTTTTTTAACATATTCAAAAAATCACTGTGAGCGCCATCACCCAATTTAACATAGGCGATTTTCTTCCGCTCCAAATGTTGAATTGGAAAAACCAAAGATTCATTTTTGAGCAACGTAATTGAATTCTCCACCAAATTCCTATGAAGCAATTCATCTTCAATGGAATTTAAATCCTGCTGTAAATTCGCCAATTCAATACTTTTATATTTATTGAGTCCTGCCCAATATTTTGCTTTCAATATTTTTCTGACTGAATAATTTATGCGTTCTTCAGAAATCAAGCTATCTCTTAATGCAGCCTTAATGGTGTCAACTGCCAAAGGCACATTAGTTGGAATCAAAAGCATATCATTGCCCGCCAATAAGGCTTCCAAATTTATTTCGCCCAATTCAGCATAATTTGAAACGCCTTTCATATTAAGCGCATCGGTTAAAATTAAACCGTTAAATTTTAATTTCTCTTTTCATAATTTGGAAATAACCTGATAGGAAAGTGAGGTTGGGCAATCTTTATTGTCTTCCAAACCTATCACGCTTAAATGCGCAACCATTACACTGGTTAAATTATTGTTAATAAGCGTTTTATAAGGATATAACTCAATAGAATCGAGTCTATTAAAATCAAAATCCAAAATAGGCAATGATTTATGGGAATCGGAAGCCGTGTCTCCGTGGCCGGGAAAATGTTTGGCGTTGGACAATACATTTTCACTTTGCATTCCTTTGACAAATGCTAAGGCTTTTTGGGTTACATTTTCCCTGTTTTCTCCAAAAGAGCGATTTCCAATGATTGGATTTTCAGGATTTATATTGATATCCACCACTGGCGCAAAATTAATGTGAATGCCCATTCGTTTGCATTGTTTGCCCAATTGCGTGCCAAAATCTTCCAATAATTTGTTGTCGGTAATCGCCCCAAGGGTCATATTCCAAGGAAAACGATAAGTGTCTTTTAATCGCATATCCAAACCCCATTCGCCGTCAAAACCAATTAACAGCGGGATTTTTGAAGCAGCTTGGAAATTATTGGTTAAAATAGCTTGCTTTTCCGGAGTTCCCTGCATAAATATCAATCCCCCAATATGATAGTTTTTAATTAAACTGTCAACAAACATCCGGTGTTTTTCATCTTTATTGGAATACGCCTGAACCATAAACAACTGGCCAATTTTTTCATCAATAGTCATTTTGTTTAAAATGCTGTCCACCCATTTTGTTTGGGCTTTGGCATCTTTTGTTTGTAATGGATCTAAGTTTTGCGCTTCCAAAAAAGCAACATTCAGCAGTAAAAATAAGAGTACTATTTTTTTAATCATTTATTTTTGATTTGTGGAATTATTTAACAGTTTGGTTGTTAATATCAGTTAAGCAAATACAGAAATAAATTACTCGTTTTTAATTATTCATTGCCAAAAAGCGTTTGTGCCAGCTTTTATCGGCTGTCACTTCCCAATTTTGTTCAAAATCAGCTTTATTGGTAACCATATTGTTGAAAACAACCGTTTTTGAAGTAATTTTTTGCTGCTTGGCATAATTTTGAAAATCGGCCAAGCTTACAATATTGATATTATGGTTGTCCTTAAATGAAATATTTAGTTTATTGGTTAAGTCGATAGCAAATTTTTGTTCAAATTGTTTCATTAAATTAACCGAAGCATCAATGGAACAGCCCGAAACTTCATTGTAATTTTCATCGACCGCAATTGCAATAAATTGGTTGTATTTTATTTGGTAGGAAGCTTTTAAATCGTCGCCGTGACGTTTCCAGTTTCCTATAAAATTTTCTAAATTGATTTTAATTTCAGCAACTTCCTTTTCTGAGAATTCTCTGTTGGACTGGTAAATCCAAATCTTCGAAGTAGCTGATAAACTGTCAAAATTTACTAACATATTATATTTTTTGATTGAATTTATTTTTTAAATCTTCCAGTGTCACTTCTTCCTTTTTTGGATAAACTCTTTCTTTTATCTCACTCAAAACCTTTTTGGTGTATAAAGGAAAATCGGCATTTTGAATCCAAGAAAAATAACCTTTATCATCTTTTAAAACTTTTTCGACTTTATGGCCCTTATACTTCCCGAAAGTAAAAATTTCTTCATTTTCTTCATTAAACAAAATAAATCCGGCCAAATCGGCTCTTTTTATGTGGGTTGAATAATCATTTAAAAACTGAACATCGTTTTGCAAATCATCATATTTCTCTAACTGCGCCAATAAAATTTCATAAGTTGCATTGGTGTCCGCTTCGGCAGAATGTGCATTTTCCAAACTTTCCCCGCAGTAAAATTGATAGCCGGCGCTTAAAGTTCTTTCCTCCTTCTTGTGAAATATTACCTGAACATCAATAGAAACCCTGTCTTTCATACTAAAATCGACATTGGCGCGCAACATTTCTTCGGCCAACAACGGAATGTCAAATCGGTTCGAATTGAATCCCGCCAAATCACATCCTTTAATCATTTCACTCACTTGCGCAGCCAATTCATTAAATGTTGGCTCGGTAACCACTTTTTCGTTTGTAATGCCGTGAATGTCTGAAGCTTCTTTTGGGATTTCCATTTCCGGATTTACCAACCAAGTTTTGCTTTCTTTATTCCCGTTTGGAAAAACTTTTAAAATAGAAATCTCCACAATCCTGTCTTTGGCGATATTAATTCCCGTTGTTTCCAAGTCGAAGAATATAATAGGTCTTTTTAATTTTAATTCCATAGTTTTTTTATATTATTTTATTGGTAAAGATACTATTTGTAATTTTTGATTTAGGAATTGAGCAAATAGTTTTCTTAAACTTTTTAACAAAATATCATTCTTATAATAGGCTTATACCAATTGTATTTTAAAATGCCGTATGGCAATTTTTAAATTTATTCCAGCCTGCCCCGATTTTTCGGGGAACATTCGGGAATTAATACCGATATACTTTAAAAGGAGCAGATTGAACGACTTGTCCCGACCCTTCGGGAAAGAGAAAATATGCGACATTTTAAAGATATTCGGTATTACTCACTTGCCAATTGCGCTTTATAATTTTCTATTTCAGATTTATATTTTTCAGGCAACTCGGGTTCTTTAAAATGGTATTTTTTCAACGTTTCCACAATAATGTCAGCCACCAAAAAACGGGCGGAAGGCTTGTGGTCAGCCGGTATTACGAACCACGGCGCATTTTCTTTTGAAGTTTTGTTAAGAAGTTCCTGATAACAAAACTGATAATTATTCCAAAGTTTACGCTCTTTTAAATCACCCGGAGAAAATTTCCAGTTTTTTTCCTCAAGCCGCAATCTTCTTAACAATCGGTTTTTTTGCTCTTCTTTTGAAATGTTCAGAAAAAATTTTAAAATGATCGTTCCGTTGGTCGCCAAATTTTTTTCAAATTCATTAATCTCTGCCATTCTTTTATCATAAAAAACCTCAGATAAATCATCCAAACTTTTAACGGCCGGAATATTTTCACCCAAAATATATTCAGGATGAACTCTTGTAACCAACACATTTTCATAATGTGTTCTATTAAAAACACCAATTTTTCCCCGTTCGGGCAAGGCAATATAATGACGCCACAAGTAATCATGATTTAATTCCAATTCTGTTGGCACTTTAAAACTATGCACCACCACGCCCCTTGCATTCACCTCTTTAAAAACTTCTTTTACCAAACTGTCTTTTCCTGAGGTGTCCATTCCCTGCAAACAAATTAACACGGCGTATTTTCCTTCGGCATACATCGTCTCTTGCAACTTACTCAGTTCTTTTCTGGCTTTTTTAAGTTTTTTCTTTGCGTCGTCAACCACTTCCATAGCAGTCATTTCGCTTAAATTCACATTGCCGATAACTTGATGGTTTTTCATCTGTTTAAATTTTATTTTTTAGCGGTAATCCCGAAAATTCGGGACTGCCTGCCATTAATCATTCCTTCGTGTATCAAAATTTGTTATGCACGTTTCATTTTAAAAAATATTTTTGATAAATATATAAAATTAAAGGCATAAAAAAATCCCAAAACTTTTGGGATTTTTTCGTGTTAGTAAGTAGTTATAATTTTAAGGAACTATAATGAAATAAAGTGTGCAGAATTGGCGAAGTAATTTTGTTCTTTTTTAAGGCGTAAATGATGAGAATAGCCTAGCTATTTAAAGAGTTTACAACGAAAAAAAAGGGCAAAAGAACAAGCCAAAATGTATAGTTTATTTTGTTACAGTTCCTTAGTGTCTATGGAACCTAAAACTCTTTTCATAAAAGTGTTCAATGCTTCCTTTTGAGGCATTCCTTCTTTTACCATTTTATGAACTTCAAGTGCTCCGTAAAGGTTTGAAATGATTTCGCCAATAACATCCAACTCTTCGTCTTTCAAAGAAGAAACTTCTGTTAAAGCTTCTAAAGTTTCAATGGTTTCAATAACATAATCCTCATCGTTTTCTTCGATAAAATTAGTTAAATGCTTAATTATTGGTAACTTCATTTACTAAATCGTTTAAAATTTCGAACTTATTGGTTTGAACTTGGTTCACAAAAATGCCATCTTTATAGGTTGCAAAAGTAGGCAGATTGTCAACTTTTGCCATTTTTCGAGATTCCGGAAACTTTTCCGCATCCACAATCACAAAAGCTACATTTTCATTTTCTGAAGCCAGTTTCTTGAATTTTGGTTTCATAATTCGGCAATTTCCACACCAACTAGCCGCAAACTGAACCACTACGGTTTTATTTTCGCTTACTATTTGAGGTAAATTATCTTCTGCTATTTCTTGAAACATCTTAATTATTTTTTAATGAGAAGCCAAATATGCTGCTGTTCCAGTTCTGTTTGCTTGCATCGCATCTTTTCCTTCTTCCCAGTTTGCCGGACAAACTTCTCCTTTTTCCTGTACGTGCGTATAAGCATCAATCAAACGTAAAAATTCTTTTACATTTCTTCCCAATGGCATATGGTTTACACCTTCGTGAAATACGGTTCCTTCTTCATCAATTAAATAAGTTGCTCTGTAAGTCACATTGTCGCCTTCAACCTGAATTGCGCCAGTTTCTTCATCATAAGTTTCGTTGGTAATGTCCAAAATCCCTAACCTGCTAGACAAGTTACGGTTGCTGTCCGCTAAAATAGGATAAGTAACGCCTTCAATTCCGCCATTGTCTTTTGCAGTGTTTAACCAAGCAAAATGAACTTCCGGCGTGTCGCAAGATGCACCTATTACAATCGTATTTCTTTTGTCAAATTCAGGTAATGCTTCTTGAAAAGCATGTAATTCAGTCGGACAAACGAAGGTGAAGTCTTTTGGATACCAAAATAAAATCACTTTCTTTTTATTGTTTAACGCTTCTTCCAATACATTTACTTTAAAAGTATCGCCCATTTCATTCATTGCGTCTACATTTAAATTCGGAAATTTTTTACCAACCTGTGTTGCCATAATTTATTTTTTTATTGTTTATAATTCTAATTTTATACAAATATAAGCCCGATTGCTTGTTTTTTAATTACAAATTCTATCCTAATTTTTTATAAAACTATAATATTTTTTTATAGTAAAAAATAATACTAAGCAAATACCTTATAATTGATGTTAGAATTATTTGCTGGCAAAAAGTTTTATGTCATTTTCAGAAACTTCTTTTTCGCCTAATATAATAAGTCGCTCAACAACATTCCTAAGTTCTCTTATATTCCCTGTCCAATCATATTCCTGCAGCAATTTAATGGCATTTTCAGAAAATTTCTTAACGGCAGTTCCGTGCTCTTCTGCAATTTGTTCAGCAAAAAACTGAATTAAAAGCGGTATATCCTCTCTTCTGTCGTTTAATGAAGGAACGTTTATTAAAATTACCGCCAAACGGTGGTATAAATCTTCCCTAAATTTACCTTCGGCAATTTCCTTTTGTAAATCCTTATTTGTGGCGGCAATCACACGCACATCAACTTTTATGTCTTTATCGCTCCCAACTCTCGAAATGATGTTTTCCTGTAAAACACGCAGCACTTTTGCTTGGGCAGAAAGACTCATATCGCCAATTTCATCCAAAAAAATAGTGCCTCCATTTGCAGCTTCAAACTTTCCTGCTCTGTCTTTTATGGCTCCGGTAAACGAACCTTTTACATGACCAAACAACTCGCTTTCAATTAATTCTGAAGGAATTGCCGCGCAATTTACCTCCACCATTGGCGCTTTGGCCCGCTCGCTTTTTTCATGCAGCCAATGCGCCACCAATTCTTTTCCAGTTCCGTTTGGTCCTGTAATTAAAACCCGTGCATCGGTTGGCGCCACTTTATCAATCATTGTTTTAATATGGGTGATGGCGTTGCTTGCGCCAATCATTTCATATTTTTTGCTCACTTTGCTTTTTAACAAAATATTTTGGACAACCAATTCCTTTTTGTCCAAAGCATTGCGAACGGTATTTAACAATCGGTTTAAATCGGGCGGTTTTGAGATATAATCAAAAGCGCCCAAACGCATCGTATTTACGGCAGTATCCAAGTCACCGTGACCCGAAATCATCACAAACGGAATTTCAGGTTTTAATTTTTTGACTCTTTCCAGCACTTCAACACCATCCATTTTTGGCATTTTTATATCGCACAACACCAAATCAAAATCCGATTTGGTAATCATGTCTATCCCAATCAAACCATCTTCCGCTTCTTCAACCTCGTAGGTTTCATTTTCTTCTGAAATAATTTTCTTCAATACCCTGCGAATGGAAGCTTCATCTTCAATAATTAATATTTTTGGCATTTTTTAGTCGTTTTAAAGAAAATAAATGAACT
Source organism: Bacteroidetes bacterium HGW-Bacteroidetes-3 (assembly GCA_002842505.1). Classification (GTDB taxonomy): domain Bacteria; phylum Bacteroidota; class Bacteroidia; order Flavobacteriales; family Flavobacteriaceae; genus Lutibacter. The sequence continues at coordinate 19,258 of PHDE01000017.1, forward strand.
GTAAATCCATCTATTTTAAATTCTTATAGGTTATTTTTTTAATTAGTAAATCGTAATTAATATTTTTTTTGGCGTTACCACAAGGGTCGCGCCTTTCGTTCCAATCTTTTTTACTTCGCCGAAAAGGCGAATCAAAAAAGGATTTCCTCTACAGTCCCTAACGCAAATGCGGTCTAAACAAAAATCAATTCTCATTCAGCTTTAGTTAATGCTGTAATTTTTAGCATCTAACCGATTTTTCTTAAATTATCAAATCGCAAATCAAAAATCGTAATTCGTAATTCGCAATTCATAATTCGTAATTCATAATTCGTAATTCGTAAATCATAATTCGTAATTCGTAATTCGTAAATCAGTATTTCAGCCATTTGTATATTTCTTTGTAGCTTGGTTTTTTGCCGTACATTAAAATTCCGACTCTGTAAATTTTGGCCGCGAACCAAACCATTCCAATAAAAGTAATAATTAACAGCAATATTGAGGTTATTAATTGCCACCAAGGCACGCCAAAAGGAATGCGCATGAGCATCACAATTGGCGAGGTTAACGGAAACAATGAAAAAGCGACTGCAATTGGTCCGTGCGGATTTTCAATCACCGAAAAACCAACATAAATAGCGATGACCAAAGGCATTAAAACCGGCATCATAAATTGTTGCGTATCGGTTTCACTGTCAACGGCTGCGCCAATTGCAGCATAAATGGAGCTGTAAATTAAATAGCCGCCCAAAAAGTAAATAATAAACGAAAAAAACATCGTAAGAATAGGCAAATTTTTAATTTCCTGAAGCACCAATTGTAAATCGTTATTGGTTGAATTTTGCATTTGCTGAACCATTTCAGGGGCCATTTGAGCGGAACTTGAACTCACTTCGCCAACCCCAAAATATAAGGTAACCGCAAACAATAAAATTCCGCCAATCACCATCCAAATAATAAACTGCAAAATTCCCGCCATCGCATTTCCTATTATTTTTCCCATCATCAATTGAAAAGGTTTTACCGATGAAATAATCACTTCAATAATACGGCTGGTTTTTTCTTCAATTACACTTCGCATCACGGAAGTTCCGTAAATGATAATGAACATAAAAATCAAATAACCAAAACCGCCACCTGCAAACATTCGCAAAACACTGCCAATTTTAGAAGATTTTTCTCCCGAAAAATTTTCAGCATCAATGGTGACTTTCGTTTCTATGGATTTTATTTTATCAACATCTATTTGAAGTTGCGCAATTTTTAAGTTTCTTATTTTTTTTTCAAGCTTGCTTTCTATGCTGCTCAAAACCGTTAAACTTGGCGTGTCATTGGAAAAAAAAGTGATGCCGTTTGAAAGTTCGCTCAAACTGTCGCTTTTAGGAATCACCAACAATCCGTAATAAAATTCTTTGGTTTTTTCTCTTGCTTCTTCAATCCCCAAACTTGTTAAATCGATATATTTTACCGCATCTGAATCTTCAAAAGCATCTGAAAATTTTTGGGATTCATCAACAAAAGCAATGGTGCGAATTTCTTCGGCGTTTTTTTCATTTAAAAAAATGATCAGTAAAAAAAGGCCTACCACCATAAGCGGACTCAACACGGTCATTATAATAAATGATTTGTTTTTAACCTTAGCCAAAAACTCTCTTTTGATGATTAATTTTAATTTGTCCATTTCTTTCTAGCTATTGGAAGCCACTGATTTTAAAAATATGTCGTTTACACTTGGTATAACTTCGGTAAAATGCGTTATCTGCGCCTTATTGTTTAAAAATTCAATCAAATCTTTTGAAGTTTCGCAGTTTTTTAAATTGATCAAAAGCCGTAAATCATCATTGAATGATATTGTTTGGGAATTTTCCGCCGAAAACTTTTCATTTATTTGATTCAACAACAGCTCTTTATTATCAGACAACAACCCAACTTCAAACTGATTGGTTTTAAATTGTTGTTTGATGTCTTTTAACTTTCCGTCGAGTATTTTATTCGATTTATTGATCAAAGCAATATAGTCGCACATTTCCTCCACCGATTCCATTCTGTGCGTGGAAAAAATGATACTTGCGCCTTCATCGCGCAAATTTAAAATTTCGTCTTTAATTAAATTGGCATTTATGGGATCGAATCCGCTGAAAGGTTCATCAAAAATTAACAATTTCGGAGTATGCATCACAGTGACAATAAATTGCACTTTTTGCGCCATTCCTTTAGAAAGTTCCTGAATTTTTTTGTCCCACCAATGGGTAATTTCAAATTTTTCAAACCAATATTTCAATTTTCTTTTGGCTTCCTCTTTAGACATTCCTTTTAGCTGCGCCAAATACAAAGCCTGTTCGCCAACTTTCATGCTTTTGTACAAACCGCGCTCTTCGGGCAAATAGCCAATATGCTGAATATGATGAGGTTGCAGAATTTCACCGTCTAAATAAACGGTTCCGCTATCGGGTAAGGTAATTTGGTTTATGATTCTTATTAAAGAGGTTTTTCCTGCGCCATTTGGACCCAATAATCCAAATATACTTCCTTTTGGCACCGAAATTGAAACGTTGTTTAATGCCGTAAAACTTCCATAGTTTTTACATACATTCTCAACCGTTAAAACATTGTTCATGCGATAGTTTTTGATTCGAAGGACGAAAATAGAACTATTTTGCTAAAATTTGGTTAATCTTATTATAAAATTAATAGTAACTAATCAGTGCCTAGAGTTTGGAGTGCCTAGAGTGCCTAAAGTTTAAAATTTCAAGCCCGACAACCGTATCAAGACGAGACATTTTCTTAATTTTTTAAAAAATGGCTTATTTCTAATATCATTGAAACTGTTTTACTTCGTAAAAATCCCTTTTTTTAACTTTAAGTACTTCAAACTTTAGGCACTTTAAGTACTGATTAGTTACAATTAATACATCTTTTCAATATACTTTTGTTGTATGGTTTTTAACAATTCCAACGTGGCTTTTGGTTTTACAATCCGTAAAATTTCAGTAATGCCGTGATTCACATAAAAAATACCTTTCGCTATATCGTAATTGCTTTCAGTTATATTGTGCTTTACATCATAAGTGAGTTTTTTAAACTCATCCCAACCCATATATCTTGGCACTTCAACATAATAGGTATTGTCTTCATCTTTAGAGTGATAAATACCTTTGTCCAATTCTTCAATGTTGAAAAAACGATTTATTCGTATTAAAGCTTCCGTAGAGGCAAATTTTTCACTTTTCGCAAAATCATAGCCTTCATCTTTATAATATTGCTGAATTTGGCCAATTTCGTGAAAGCGGTTTATTCCTTTTACCCTAACGCCTTCTAATTTTCGGGAATTCATGGTCACTTCGCATTTTGCGCCATCCAATTTCAAATTATATTTCTCGTTAATTTTTTTGGTGACACGCAATATTTTTTCAAAAGAATTGGGCGTTTTTGTGACAAAAATAATAGATACCGGTTTCACAATCTCCGTAAATCTGCCATAGTAATTTTTATATGGATCCGGAACATTAATTACAAATGTGTTAAGAAGCTTGTTTTCATTAACAGTGTCTATATTTTCTTGTATAATAATTTTCCCAATAAGTTCTTTTGTTCCCATAGTTTTAATGTTTGTAATTTGTTTTTAAACTTATTCCTTTTTTTCATAATAAACAAACAAAATAGCAGAACAAAATATTTTTTTTTAATTTATTATGCGTGCATAGTATTTTTTTTATATATTTGGGAAATGCAAAAGGAACAAACAATAGATCACACACTTAGAGCTACCTGGCAATCAGTGGCTAAAATGTATAATGAACAGGCTGCAAAGCACGACAGCACCATGGCCATGGCTTTTGTTTTATTGAATATAGATGTTGAAAATGGAACTCCGTCAACCGCATTGGGGCCTTTAATGGGAATGGAATCTACCAGTCTTTCGCGTATTTTGAAAAGTATGGAAGAAAAAGGACTTATTTATAGAGAAAAAAATCCTGAAGACGGAAGGGGAATTTTGATAAAAACTACTGAATTCGGACTTGAAAAAAGAAATATTTCAAAAGAGCACGTCCTTATATTTAATGAAACAGTAAGAAAGCATATTTCTGAAGAAAAAATAAATCACTTTTTTGAAGTTACAGAAACAATAAATTCGTTGATAAATAACAGAAAGATTTTTGAAAATAATTCGACTAAATAAAAAATAAATTAAAAACAATGAAATGAGCATAACGGAAATAATATACAAACTCCGAAAATAATATGCGAATTCCAAGCGACCATTAAAAACAAACAATATGAACTTATGAAAAGACCAATTAAAAAAGTAGCTGTAATCGGATCCGGAATTATGGGATCGGGAATTGCCTGTCATTTCGCAAATATTGGTGTAGAAGTTTTGTTGCTCGACATAATTCCTCGCGAATTAAATGAAGCAGAAAAAGCAAAAGGACTTACGCTGGAAAACAAATTTGTGCGGAACAGAATTGTAAATGATAGTTTAACCGCTTCATTAAAATCGAAACCCTCACCTATTTACGACCTAAAATTTGCCAACAGAATAACAACGGGAAATTTGGAAGACGATTTACACAAAATTAAAGAGGTGGATTGGATTATTGAAGTTGTTATTGAACGATTGGATATTAAACAGCAGGTTTTTGAAAAAATTGAAAAGTACAGAAAACCCGGTACATTGATTACTTCAAATACTTCGGGTATTCCTATTAAATATATGAATAAGGGAAGAAGTGAAGATTTTCAGCAACATTTTGCCGTAACACACTTTTTTAATCCGCCACGTTATTTAAAACTTTTTGAAGTGGTTCCGGGTCCAAACTGCAAGCAGGAAGTTGTCGACTTTTTAATGATGTACGGTGAAAAATTCTTGGGAAAAACTTCGGTTTTGGCTAAAGACACACCAGCATTTATCGGCAACAGAGTCGGTATTTTCGGAATTATGAGTTTATTTCACCAAGTAAAAGAATTGGGATTGACTATTGAAGAAATTGATAAATTAACGGGGCCAGTTATTGGCAGGCCAAAATCGGCAACTTTTAGAACCGTTGATGTGGTTGGCTTGGATACGTTGGTTCATGTAGCCAACGGAATTTATGAAAACTGCAAGGAAGATGAAGCGCTAGCGTTGTTTAAACTTCCTGAATTTATTGATACCATGGTGAAAAATAAATGGTTGGGAAGCAAAACCAAACAAGGATTTTACAAAATGGTGACCGAAAACGGCAAAAGAGATATTCTTTCTTTAGATTTAGATACCATGGAATATCGCCAAAATAAAAAAGCCAGTTTTGCAACGCTTGAACTTACCAAAACCATTGACCACGTAATTGACCGATTTAAAGTGTTGGTAAAAGGAAAGGACAAAGCAGGCGAATTTTACAGAAAAAATTTCGCGGCTATGTTTGGCTATGTCCAAAACCGTATTCCAGAAATTTCTGATGAATTATACCGATTAGATGATGCCATGAAAGCCGGTTTTGGCTGGGAACATGGACCATTTCAAATTTGGGATGCCATTGGTGTTGAAGCCGGAATTGAACTGATGAAAGCAGAAAACCTTCCGGTGGCCAATTGGGTCACTGAAATGTTGGCAAGCGGAAATAAATCATTCTATACCGTAAAGGACGGCGCAAAATATTATTATTCAATTCCATCTAAAAAACAGGAGAAAATTCCGGGTCAAGACAGTTTTATCATCCTCGACAATATTAGGGAAGCCAAAACAATTTGGTCAAATCCGGGAGCTTCCATACAACATTTAGGCGATGGCGTTTTAAATGTGGAATTTCAGTCTAAAATGAACACGTTGGGCGGCGAAGTTTTACAAGCCATTAACAAAGGAATTGATTTGGCTGAAACAGAATATGAGGCAGTTATATTAGGAAACCAAGGCGCTAATTTTTCTGTTGGCGCTAATTTAGGCATGGTTTTTATGATGGCCGTTGAGCAGGAATATGATGAACTTAACCTTTCCGTAAAATATTTCCAAGACACCGTAATGCGTTTGCGTTACTCGTCTTGCCCAACCATTATTGCGCCACACGGTTTAACATTTGGAGGCGCATGTGAAATGAGCATGCACGCCGATAAAGTGATTGCCGCCGCAGAAACTTATATTGGTTTGGTTGAATTTGGCGTGGGAATAATTCCTGGTGGCGCAGGTTCAAAAGAAATGACTTTAAGAGCTTCGGAAGGCTTGTTAAAAGATGATGTTAAATTGAATAAACTGCGTGATTATTTTATAAACGTGGCAACGGCAAAAGTGGCAACTTCAGCTTATGAAGCTTATGATTTAGGATTCTTTAAAGAATATAAGGACATTGTTGTGGTAAACAGAGACCGTCAAATAGCCACAGCGAAACGTCACGCCATTCAGCTTTTGGAAGACGGATACACACAACCGGTTCCTAAAAAAGCATTGGTTTACGGCCAACAGGCCTTGGGGATGTTTTTGGTGGGAACAGACAGTTTGGAAAAAGGACATTATGCCACTGAACACGACAAAAAAATAGCCAATAAATTAGGCTATGTAATGGCTGGAGGAAATTTATCGGAACCAACTTATGTGTCTGAACAATACTTATTAGACCTTGAACGTGAGGCGTTTATGAGTTTGTGCACAGAGCGCAAAACATTGGAACGTATTGAATATATGTTAAAAACCGGCAAACCATTACGCAATTAATGTTAAAAGTTTAAAAGTTAAAGGTTAAAAGTTAAAATTCATCTTAATTTTTTACTTCACAACTTAAAACTTAATACTTAAAACTTAAAACTTAAAAAAGATGAGAACAGCATATATAGTACAAGGATACAGAACGGCAGTGGGAAAAGCGCCAAAAGGAGTTTTTAGGTTTAAACGGCCTGATGAACTTGCTGCGGAAACCATTGAATATTTATTGAAGGATTTTCCGCAATTGGATAAAAAACGCATAGATGACGTGATGGTTGGAAACGCCATGCCAGAAGCCGAACAAGGCTTAAATATGGGTCGGTTAATTTCATTAATGGGCTTAAAAATTGACGATGTTCCGGGAATGACCGTAAATCGTTATTGCGCATCAGGAATGGAAACCGTAAGTATTGCAGTTGCAAAAATACAATCTGGAATGGCAGATTGCATTATTGCCGGCGGTGTAGAAAGCATGAGCTATATTCCTATTGGCGGTTATCGCCCGGTTCCAAATTATAAATCTGCCAAAGAAGGGCACGAAGATTATTATTGGGGAATGGGTTTGACTGCGGAAGCTGTCGCCAAACAATTTAAAGTTTCACGTGAAGACCAAGATGAATTTTCTTTCAAATCACACATGAAAGCTTTAAAGGCACAGGCTGACGGAAAATTTAACGATGAAATTGCGCCCATAAATGTAGAAAATATATTTTTGGACGAAAATGGCAAAAAACAAACTAAAAATTATACGGTCACTGTTGATGAAGGCCCGCGTAAAGAAACTTCATTGGAAGCATTGGCAAAATTACGCCCAGTATTTGCCGCCGACGGAAGCGTAACCGCAGGAAATTCTTCTCAAATGAGTGATGGCGCCGCTTTTTTATTGGTGATGAGTGAAGAAATGGTGAAGGAACTCAATATTGAACCAATTGCAAGAATGGTTTCATTTGCAGCAGCTGGCGTTGAGCCCCGCATTATGGGAATGGGACCTGTAAAAGCAATTCCAAAAGCATTGAAGCAAGCGAACTTAACTTTAAAAGATATTGATTTAATTGAGTTAAATGAAGCTTTTGCCTCACAATCGTTGGCAGTAATGCGTGAACTTGACATCAATCAGGAAATTGTAAACGTAAATGGAGGCGCTATTGCTTTGGGTCATCCATTGGGTTGTTCGGGCGCCAAACTTTCCGTGCAATTGTTCAATGAAATGCGAAGACGCAAAAACAAATATGGCATTGTGACAATGTGTGTGGGAACCGGCCAAGGCGCTGCGGGTGTTTATGAATTGTTGAAATAAGCGTAATAAAGATAGCCAGAAAAGAGAAAAAAGAAAAAAGAAAAAAGACAGCTAAAAGTTCGTCAATCTTGAATCTTATTTTAAACAAAGAAAACTAATTTAAAAAATATTAATAAAACAATTTTAATAACAAATGGAAATTGAATTTAAGAATTAGAAGATGACTATTGATTTTCAAAGTGAATTAAATAACCATTTTGAAAATCGCATCTTTCACTTTTCTTTAATCTTTTTTCTTTAATCTAAAAAAATAAAATGGGAACAATAAAAGGAGGGGAATTTCTAATCAAAGAAATTAAATCTGAAGATATTTTTGTGTCGGAAGAATTCACCGAAGAACAAAAAATGATGAAAGACGCGGTTATTGAATTTATAGACCGCGAAGTTTGGCCACTAAAAGAGCGCTTTGAAAAGAAAGATTACGCATTAACTGAAGAAGTGATGCGTAAAGCTGGCGAAATGGGATTTTTAGGGGTGTCAATACCTGAAGAATATGGCGGAATTGGAATGGGATTTGTGTCCACAATGTTGGTGACCGACTATATTTCATCTGCAACGGGATCTTTGGCCACTGCTTTTGGCGCGCATACAGGAATTGGAACTATGCCAATTTTTTTGTATGGAACTGAAGAACAAAAACTAAAATACTTGCCTTTTTTAACTTCAGGAGAAAAATTTGGCGCCTACTGTTTAACCGAGCCTGGAGCCGGAAGTGATGCCAATTCAGGAAAAACTACGGCAAAATTATCGGATGACGGGAAACATTATAAAATTAACGGACAAAAAATGTGGATTTCCAATGCAGGGTTTGCCGAGATTTTTATTGTTTTTGCACGCATTGAAAACGATAAAAACATCACTGCATTTATTTTGGAATTTGACAAAAACAATCCAAATGGCGTTGCCTTGGGCGAAGAAGAAAACAAACTTGGAATTGCTTCATCCTCAACACGCCAGGTGTTTTTTACGGACACCAAAATTCCTGTTGAAAATATGTTGGCTGGAAGAGGAGACGGATTTAAAATAGCGTTGAATTCTTTAAATGTTGGCCGTATCAAATTAGGTGCTGCCTGCGCAGATGCAAGTCGCAGGATTATCACTGAATCTGTAAAATACGGAAATGAGCGCCAGCAATTCAAAACAGCCATTTCAAATTTTGGTGCAATCCAAAAAAAATATGCCGAAATGAGCGCCAAAACTTTTGCACTTGACGCAGGAAGTTACCGAGCTGCAAAAGACATTCAAAATATGATTGATTCACTTTTGGCCAGCGGAAAATCGCACCAAGAAGCTGAATTGACTGCTTTTAGCGAATATGCCATTGAGTGCGCAATCATTAAAGTTTTTGGCTCGGAAGTTTCACAATACGTGTCTGATGAAGGCATTCAAATTTTCGGCGGTATGGGATTCTCGAAAGACACCCCAATGGAAAGTGCATGGAGAGATGCGCGTATCACCAGAATTTATGAAGGAACAAACGAAATAAACCGATTGTTAACTGTTGGAATGCTGCTTAAAAAAGCCATGAAAGGCGATGTTGATTTGATAACGCCTGCAACAGAAGTTGGCAATAGTTTAATGGGAATTCCTTCTTTTGACACGCCAGATTTTTCTGAAATATTATCTGAAGAAAAAGCGATGATTGCCAAACTAAAAAAAGCCTTTTTAATGATTGCAGGGAAATCGGTGCAAAAATTTGGCATGGATTTAGAAAATCACCAACAATTGGTTTTGGCCGCCGCAGAAGTAATGATTGAAGTTTATATGGCGGAATCTGCCATCTTGAAAGCTGAAAAATGTGTAAAATCAACTTCAGAAAAAGAAGCAGAAAATCAAATTGCATTGGCACAATTAAACTTGTACAACGCTGTTGATAAAATAAACAACTTCGGAAAAGAAGCCATTTTATACATTGCCGAAGGCGATGAACAAAGAATGATGTTGATGGGATTAAAACGTTTTACCAAATATGTGAACAATCCAAACCCTATTGCTTTGCGAAAAGTGATTGCCCAAAAAGTAATTGCCGAAAACAAATATTGCTTTTAAGCTACACTTTATTAGCATAATAGCCATTTTAAAGCTGCAACAAAAATGTTGCAGCTTTTTTTTATATAAATCGTTGAAAATAAGCGATTTTTTTTGTAATTTTAATCTTACGTTCCAGACTATTGCACTACCCGTATTGTTTCATTATTAAAACAATAATTATGAAAAAAAACATTGGAATTTGGATAGATACCAGCCAAGCCGTTATTGTTGAACTTTTAAACGGCGAACACACCATTAAAACAATTGAATCCAATATTGAAACTCGAGAGCGCATTCCTGGAGAATCAAAAAAATATGGCAGATTTGGCGGGCAATATCTTACTTATGAAAAAAATAGGGAGAATAAAAAAATAGCGCAAACCAATCAGTTTTTAAAAATCTTATTGCAAGAAATTGAAAATTGTGAGGCTATAGTTTTATTTGGTCCATCAATTATGAAAACCATTTTTGAAAAGGAAATTAAAAATAATTTAAACACCATTCACAAACTTGTAGGGGTTTTTGATGCAGATTCAATGACCGAAAACCAAGTGGTGGCCTGGGTTAAAGATTTTTATAAAAATAAAAAATAAAATCTGCTGGAAACAGAATAATTGGAACAATTTTCGCTAATATTATTTCTACAACTATAATTAGCGATTTTCTACTTTAACATTTCATGGTTTTGAACGTAGCTAAATTATAGTGTATATTTGAAAATCTGTAATTTATAAACATCATTTTATGCAAATAAAACCAATAATAATTTCAATTTCATTGCTAATTTTTGGCAATGTTTCAGCACAAAAAGCAGACAGTGACATCCTAAAAACAAAAAATGGCACTTTGCAAATTCAGCCAATTTTACACAGCAGCTTAGTGCTAACCTACAACAAAACAACCATTTATGTTGATCCTTATGGCGGAGCCAAGTTGTACAAAGGGCTAAAATCTCCCGACATTATTTTAATCACCGATATTCATGGAGATCATTTGGACCAAAAAACATTGGATTCCATTGACACTTCAAAAGCGATTTTTATACTTCCCGAAGAAGCCGCCAAGAAATTAATCAAAAAATACGACAACGAAATTGTGATACTTCAAAACGGACAAGGAGTTCATCGGTTAAATTTTTTCATTTCTGCAATTCCTATGTATAACTTGCCCGAAGAACCAAATTCAAAACATCCAAAAGGCAGGGGAAATGGGTATCTTTTAACCATTGACGACAAACAAATTTATATTTCGGGCGATACTGAAGACACCCAGGAAATGAGAAACCTTCAAAATATAGACATTGCTTTTGTTTGCATGAACTTACCTTATACGATGGATATCAATCAGGCTGCAAGTGCTGTTTTAGAGTTTCAGCCAAAAATTGTGTATCCTTTTCATTACAGAGGACAAGATGGATTTAGTGATGTTGAAGCTTTCAAGAAATTGGTGAACGCTAAAAATAAAACTATTGAAGTTCGATTAAAAAATTGGTATCCAACAAATTAACCGCTTATCAATTCTTTTCCAACAGCACAACTTAAACACAGTTGCTTGTTGCAATACTCGTTTTTTAGCTGAAGCAATGCTTGGGTTTCAAAAGCAGTTTTGCTTTTAATATTGAGCTCATTAAATTTTGAAACTGTCTCATTTTTCTCTGGTTTTATTTGGGCGATAATGATGAGCGAAGCACTCAAATCATTTTTTCCCAGACTTTTCAAATACAGAAATTTCATTGGAATAATAGTGTTTATCAGCAGCAAATCAACAAATGGTTTCGTGATTTTTTTAACACTTTTTTTTGAGGTAGTTTCAAAAGTGTAATGTGTTTCCCAAAAAACGGAAGTTGCAGCATCAATCAAATCGTAAAATTCTTTGATGGTTTCCATCTCCATAATTTTAGAAAATAAATTTTGATGTCGATGATAAACCATTGCCAATTGAGACAAACGGATAGTTGGAAAATTATTTGGCCGCAACCTAAAAAACTGAACTTGTCCTATTGAAATGGGCGAAAGTTGAAATTTCACTTGTAAAAAGCTGTATTCTTTTTTTAGTTTTTTATAATATTCCGATTCATAATTTTTGAAAAGCATTCCAGCCTGCCCAAAAAATAAGGCTTCCAATTGTTCCAAATTATTGGAGACTTTTCTTACAATTGAAAAATCAAAAGAATTCGCAAAATTCATAAATGCCTCCGAGTTAATTTTCAGCCCAAAATTCTTCGCCAATAAAACAAACAATGCCGCTTCCCAATTGTTATTTAAATTTGTTAGCACATTTTGAATTTGATCCGACTTTTTTTCCAGCCTTTCAACATAAAGCCTTTCAATCCAATTGGTTAAAATAAAAGAATCGATACTGGCAATATCCTTTTCGCAATTGATCCAATTTTTGTTTTTGCTGAAAAGTTGCCGGTAATTGTTCAATAAATCCTTCGAAATATAATTTTTAAGTGCTAAAGTGGCAATGGGCTGATTTGTTTTTCTGAAAACATCAACGGTGTGTTCCCAAACCACATGTAAAATTACCGAATCGTAATTCTCGTCAATTTCATGATTGTGCGCATACCAATCCGATGAATCTACATGAATTTCAACATTTCCTGCCCAAAGCTGGTTGTTAATCACCAATTTAGCATTCAAAAAGTCGGGTCCGGAATTGAAATTTGCAGTTCCAGCGGAAATAATTTCAATAATTTCACCGTTGGTGGCTTTCAATTGAGTGGCTGAAAACAGTTTAAGTTTCCATACAAAATGCAGTAAATTTTCTTTCATAGCAGTTAAATAACAAATTAAAAGTAGGCATTTTCTTTTTGTAAAAAAAATTGAATCAGAATTTGCCCATTTTTAGTATTTTTTAAATTATTTTTGTT